>JAFWBH010000101.1 GCA_017507205.1 Clostridia bacterium | reverse complement strand
GTCTGCGTAGAGTAGACTCCGCGTGTCGTTGAAATTGAGTGAGTTATTTGTATTTTAATATTTTGTTTTATTACATCTTATATAAAATTCGCGTATCTCCGAGTGGGTCACCATCGTGTCCTTTTTTCTTTGTGTCACCACGGAGATTGGTTGTGTTCTGCACAACGCACGCATTTTGCGTGCCGAACTCCTCACCCGGACTGACGCTCAACTACTCAAGTAAACTTGTAGTTTTCGCTATTACGGCAGTCTGTGGTCTGCCTACGAATCTCCGGTGGGTCACCATTCAATTGGTCACCTATTTTATGTTGACTTGTTTTGATCGGGATTGATAATATTGTTTTATCTACAAAGGAGAAGTTTATGGACAAATTTCATTTGCTTGTTGGAAAGACAATATTAGAGTGTCAACGGATAGAGCATGACATAAAGCTGATATATGCAGGGATGCTCAAGGGCGATTTTGAAGAGAATAGATATGATGTCAACAATCAGACCTTAGGCACTGTCGTAATAGCCCTAGAAGAGCTCGACAACAGCGATGGCAGGCCCTATTTCTCACAAGAGGATTACAAGCTGTTGAAGGACATTACAAGGGTGCGAAACTGGCTTGTCCACAGGTCATATGCAGATTTTATGTATACAAACGAATATGAATGGGAGCAAAAGTTCAAGAAATGCTACAAAAAGCTTCGAGATTTCAATGAAAGAATGGAGCATCTAGGTGATCAAGTTGAGGCTGTCAGAATTGAAGCTTTGAGACGCTACGGAAGAATTTAAACTTTGGCAGATAAGAGGGTAGATGCTCTCTTTTCTTTTGTTAAGATCGTTTATTGTAAAAAAACACAGATTATTCAATAAATTTATTTTTGGGCAATCTAAGCTGATAATTTTTCAAAATTCAGTGCATCTAAGGCGTCATTCTTCAATTGGCAAAAAAATTTGATATTGACAACAGTTTGATTGTGCTGTAAAATTAAATTAAGTATTTTTTATTTTTTAATGCGCCTTAATGTTAGCGCTAACATTTTTGAAAGAGAGTTCAAGCTCAAAATTGTCAGTGGCAGAACATCAAAGGCACATAGGGGGCATTTATGGCAGGACTGAAATTAAGTCATATCTACAAGGTTTATCCAAACGGCGTGAAGGCAGTCAATGATTTTTCAATGGAGATTGAGGATAAGGAGTTCATCGTTTTTGTTGGACCATCAGGCTGTGGCAAGTCAACAACACTGCGCATGATAGCAGGCCTTGAAGAAATATCTGCTGGCGAGCTTCGCATTGACGGAGAGGTGGTCAACGATGCAGAGCCAAAGGAGAGAGATATAGCAATGGTTTTCCAAAACTATGCGCTTTATCCCAATATGTCAGTTTATGGCAACATGGCATTCGGATTGAAACTTCGCAGAAGCCAAAGCCTTAAATTCAAAGAAAAAGTCAAGGAAGCATTTGTGCCTAAACTTCGCAAGGCAAACAAACTTGCAATTGATGAGAGAATCGAAGAGGCAGCCGAAATTCTCGGCATAACACAATATCTTGAAAGAAAGCCAAAGGCACTTTCAGGTGGACAAAGACAAAGAGTTGCTCTTGGAAGAGCAATTGTCAGAGAGCCAAAGGTATTCCTTTTTGACGAACCCCTTTCAAACCTTGATGCAAAGCTTCGTGGCGAAATGCGTGCGGAGATTTTGATATTGCACAAGAAGCTTGGCACAACCTTTATTTACGTTACTCACGACCAAATTGAAGCAATGACTATGGGTACGCGCATTGTCGTTATGAGAGGGGGCAGAACTCAGCAAATAGATACGCCAAGAAATCTTTATCGTTATCCATATAATAAATTTGTTGCAGGTTTTATTGGCACACCCCAAATGAACTTTTTTGATTGCACTTTAAAAAGAGTTGGCGACAAAGTAGAACTTCGATTTTTAGGG
>JAFWBH010000100.1 GCA_017507205.1 Clostridia bacterium | reverse complement strand
CGTAAGGAACGAAGTGACGGAATAGCGCATTGCTACGGCTTGCCGTCAATCGCGTCGAGTGCCCCTTTGCGAGAGCAAATGAGGGGAAACACGTGAGGAAGGGGTGGTTATTCACTTGATATGTTCGCACTCACCCATCCAAAATCGCTTAAAAACTGCGATTATTTTGATGAAGAACAAGAAAGGCACCCTCAGGTCAGTCCGAAGCATACTTGGCGTATGTGAGGGATGAGATGAGAGTGCCTGCCGTAGTTATTCGCTAAATAGCGCTGTTTTTACTCTTCGTCGGGGAACTCCACTTCCGGAAATTCCAAATCAGGTGTTTCGATTTCGGGTGTTTCGGGAATTTCCACTTCGGGAATGTCGCATTCACCACAGGGATCCTCTTCCTTCTCTTCTTCTACGGGTGCTTCGGGTGCTGTGGCAACGGGTGCAGGTTGTGCAGTGCCTTCAAGAACCATGCCGATTGCGCCTCTGTCGATGAGGATGAGAGTGGGGTTTTCATCTGTGCCAACATTGAGCATAAGTGTGTTGTCTGAGTTGACTTGGGTGATTTTGCCGACCATTCTGCCGATGGTCATAATTTTTGTGCCTACTGTGAGGCTGTTCATCATTTGTTCATGTTCCTTTCTGCGTTTTCTTTGAGGGATGATTGTCATAACCAACATACCAACAAGAAGAACACCAAGAATGACATATGTAATCCAAGGATTTTCTGTGAGGAAATTGCCTTTTGCTGCTTCTTCAGCGATCAAGTTTGTAAACATAATTTCTCCTTATTGTGGCAGTGCCACTTCTTTTATTGCAATAAATATTATACACCAATTTCAATTGTTTGCAACTAAAATTTTCATTTACTGCCCTTTTAAGAGCATTTTGGGTGGGTTTAACTATTTGTCAGAATAATTTCGCATAAATTCGTCACGGAAATCGCCATATCCATCCTCATTTATTGCTTGACGGATTTCTGCGCAGAGTCTTTCAAGGAAACGGATGTTGTGGATTGACAGCAGTCTGCCACCCATAATTTCGTCTGCTTTGATAAGGTGACGTATGTATGCCCTTGTGTAGTTCTTGCATGCATAGCAATCGCAGGTTTCATCAATAGGTCTGAAATCCTCTGCGAAGGGTGCATTTCTGATTGTAAGGAAGCCCTCTCTCACCATTGCTGTGCCGTTTCGTGCAATACGTGTGGGAAGGACGCAGTCAAACATATCAACACCTCTTGCAATGCCCTCAACAAGATAGTCTGCTGTGCCAACGCCCATAAGATAGTGAGGTTGCTCTGGTGGGAGATAAGGCTGTAAAACATCAAGCATCTTATACATCTGCTCTGCTGTTTCACCAACTGAAAGACCACCAATGGCGATGCCACATTTTGCATATGGCAATGACCGCTTGACGCTTTCAATACGCAGGTCCTCATACATATTGCCTTGAATGATTGGAAATAGGGTTTGGTGAGGCTTCAATTCAACCTTTGAGCAACGGTCAAGCCAACGGAGAGTGCGCTCCATTGCATCTCTTGCCTTTTCGTGAGAGATGTCAGGGGCTGTCAGCTCATCAAATGCCATTACAATGTCTGAGCCCAATGCTCTTTGAATCTCCATTGACTTTTCAGGTGAGAAGAAATGCTTGCTTCCATCAATGAAGCTGTTGAAATGCATACCTTCATCTGTGATTTTTCTGAGAGATGAAAGTGAAAACACCTGAAAGCCACCACTGTCTGTGAGGATTGCTCCATCCCAATTCATAAACTTGTGAAGTCCACCGGCCTTTTCAATAAGCTCGTGACCTGGACGGAGATAAAGGTGATATGTGTTTGACAACAAAATCTGCGCACCAGTGTCCCTCACCTCTTCTGGTGAAAGACCCTTGACGGTGGCTTTTGTGCCAACGGGCATAAAGCAAGGAGTGTCAATGACTCCGTGGTCTGTGTAAAGTCTGCCGGTTCTTGCTCCGGTCTGTTTGTCTACGTGTAAAACTTCAAAACGCATAGTTTACCTGTCAATTTGGCTGTTTAAAACCTATTTTTCGTGTGTTTTTTTGAAAAGCCGTCAATTCTGATGGCTGTGAATTTTGGATTATTTATTCAAAAAAGCAGGAATCGCCAAAGGAGAAAAATCTGTATTTTTCCTCAACTGCTTTTTTGTAGATTTCAAGGGTTTTTTCTCTGCCAAGAAGTGCTGACACAAGCATTATGAGTGTGCTTTCTGGAAGGTGAAAATTGGTGATGAGGGCGTCTACTGTTTTGAATGTATAGCCCGGGTAAATGAATATGTTTGTGTTGCCCTTGCATTCACGAACAAGACCATTTTCATCTGCTACACTTTCCAAGGTGCGCACTGATGTTGTGCCAACAGCAATGATGCGTCTGCCCTCTTTTTTGGCTTTATTTATCTTCTCAGCATTGACTGCATCAATTTCATAGTATTCAGTGTG
>JAFWBH010000006.1 GCA_017507205.1 Clostridia bacterium | reverse complement strand
TGATGTTAGGATTGATTGCAACGATTTCTTTGAGGACTGCAATGAGGTTTGCATCGTGGCTGAGGTTGAATGAAATCAAGCCCAAGTCTTCAATTGCTCCTCCGGTGAGGTCACAGCAAGTGAAGAATTTGTCGCCTTCAATATAGTCACTTGAACCGATGGGGATTCTGACAAAGTTGAATCTTGCACCGTCAGGTCCAAACAACTCGTTGAGCATTTCTCTGCGGACATCTTCTGCACCTTCTTGCATCAAAAGGTATGCTGATGAGTGTGTCAGTGATGCACCGTAACCATAGAAGTTTTGATGTGTGCCTTCAAGGTCAACGTTGATCATTGTGTTGTATGATGAGTCGTCATAGTCTGCAAATTCAAGAGTTGTATCTCTCATCATAAGTTTTGACATTGTGCCGGTTGTCACGTAGACTTGTGCATAAGAGTTGTTGCCAAAGACGGGTGGTGTATAACCGCCATCGCCATTGCCACCGTTGCCATTGCCACCGTCGCCATTGCCACCATCAGGTGTATTGTCGGGGTCTGTGTGGTTGCAAGCAACAAATGCCAATACGCACATTGTGAGAACAAGCAACATTACAAGAACTTTGTAAATTTTGTTCATAATTTCCTCCGATAATTAGTCAAACAGCAGATTGCCTTCTGTGTCATAGACTGCCATATGGTCAAAATCAAGTGCGACGACCAAAAATTCTCTTTCGCACTCGCCTTCCATATAGAAAATAGTATCTGCTACTTTGAGCTTCATAAACTTCTTCCCTTCAAAATCGCAAATTCCTTCAAGGCTTGCACATATTGTGGGATAAACCTCATCCTCTCTTGCAGGTCTGACTGTATTAAGTCTGATGCCGAGCTTGAATTGGTTTTCAAATATCTTTTTGCCAAGACGATACATCTTTGTGTTGAAATCAAAGAATGTTTCAACCCGTGCATCACCAAATACGGCATAATGCTTTTTGACCTTCTTGCCATTCTCTTCTTCCTTGACTCTTTCAAATCTGAAATCAATAAGTGATTCATTTGGGATTGAATCCACAATTTCTTCACCATTGACGAATACTACCTTTGAAAGATCAAGTGAGAAGGTGCAGTTGTCCTCATAGTCGCCTATTGCAAACAGCACAGCGCCTTGCGCATTGACAAAGCAGAGCTTTCCGTCCTCAACATTTTCACGCATTTCAACAACACCAGAAAAGTCTTTGCCGGGGATAATTGCCTCTGTTGAAACTCTCAATGTGATGTCGCCATCTTTGAGTGATTCCAATGCAGAAGGCAACTTTACACTGCCATTGAACACATATAAAGTGCCATTTTTGATTGTTGCGCCAATTTCAACATATTCAGGAATTTCGGGCAAAAGTGTGTTTTCTGTTTCTGCGTCAAAGAGGTTGATGAGGTCTGTATTGATGTATGCAGATAGCTCTCCGTCATTATAATAGACGTCAGATGAGCCATAGCCTGTAAATTCTATTTCCTTCTCATCAATACGGCTCAAAAGATGAATCAAGGATTTTGGTCCAAGGTCCTCAACGCTGACAAGCTCTGTCAAGACCTCTGCAAAGCCCTCTTGTGATTCACCAACTGAAATATGCTCGGGGCGAATGCCGAGGGTTGCTTTGACGCTTTCGCCAACTGCCACCTTGAGCTTGGCAAGCTGTTGCTTTGACAAATTGAATTTTACAAAGCCTGCATCCACCTCTGCTCCATTTTCATCACGACTGACTGTGCAGTCAAAGAAGTTCATCTGAGGTGTGCCAATAAAGCCTGCTGTAAACTTGTTTGCAGGGTGATTGAAAAGCTGGCGAGGTGAGCCTGATTGCATAACAACGCCATCTTTCATGACGACGATTCTATCTCCCATGGTCATTGCTTCAACTTGGTCGTGTGTGACGTAGATGAAGGTTGTGCCAAGCTTTCTGTGGAGTGCAGACAGCTCTGCTCTCATCTTTGCACGAAGCTTTGCGTCAAGATTTGACAAAGGCTCGTCAAGCAAGAAAACGTCTGGCTCACGGACTATTGCTCTGCCAAGAGCAACTCTTTGTCTTTGTCCACCTGAAAGGTTGGCTGGCTTTGCCTTAAGATAATCGCTGAGTCCAAGCATTTCTGCAATGGTTTCAACCTTTTCCTTGATGATTTCCTTGTCAACTCCTTGCATACGAAGTCCAAAGGAAATATTGTCAGCCACTGACATATTTGGGAACAATGCATAGTTTTGGAAAACCATTGCAATGTTTCTGTCCTTTGGTTCAAGAAGGTTGACTCTGCGATCACCAATGAAAATATCGCCAGAAGAAATATCTTCAAGGCCTGCTATCATTCTGAGAGTTGTTGACTTGCCACAGCCTGATGGGCCGACAAGCACAACAAACTCTTTATCTTTAATGTTGATGCAAACGTCTGAAACGGCTTTTACTTTGCCATCGTAGACCTTGCATACGTGATTAAGTTTCAATCCTGCCATAATATTATCCCTTTACTGCTCCTGCCATTGTTCCGCCAAGAATATACTTCTGCAACAAGAAGAATACGAGCACCATGGGTGCAGACACCATAACGGCACCTGCCAACATAATAGGATACATTGTCACGTAGGATCCGCCGTTTTGCATAAGCGTTCCCAGTGAAATTGCCAAGGTGAAGTTTTCTTCACTGCTCAACACGATGAGAGGCCACAGGTAGTTGTTGTAGTTCCACATAAAGGTTGTGATGCCTTGAACGATAAGCATAGGCTTTACGATAGGCATACAAATACGCAAGAATATCCTGAATTTGCCTGCTCCGTCAATGACTGCCGCCTCTTCAATTTCCTTTTCAACTGACATAAATTGTTGACGCAAAAGGAATACGTTGTAGATACTCATAACAAAGGGGAAAATGAGTGCAAATATTGTATCAAACATTCCCAATTCGTTGATGATGAGGAAGTTGGGGATGAGCATAACGCATCCGGGGATCATCATTGACGTCAGTGACATCTTGAAAATCTTGTCTCTGCCTGCAAACTTCATTCTTGCAAATGCGTATGCAGCTATTGAGTTGAGGAACAAGTTGAGTGTCGTGTTGACAACACAGACGATGACTGTGTTGAGAAGAACTTGGGGGATGTTCAGCTCATTCCAAGCTTGGACATAGTTGTCCCAAACCAGTTCAATTTCACCATTGCCATTGAGAGGCAAGAGTGTGAACGTTGTTGATGAGAAGCCGTCAACTGTTTTCAGTGACGAGGACAACAACCAAATGTAAGGAATGACAAAACAAAGAGTGAGGAATATCAATATTGCATAGACCAATCCTCTTTTTGTTAACGTTAAAAAGTTGAAACGCTTTGGGAAGGACAATTTGCCGTATTTTTGAGGTGCCTCGGGCGTCAAACTATTGAAATTGCTGTTTTCCATATTAAACTGTGCCCTCCTTTTTCTTCATGCGTGCAAATAAGCTCTTCTTCTTTTTGTTTACGTCAGTTTCAATATGCAATGATCTGAATTGGATCAACGTGAGAATGAGCAGGAATCCAAAGAGAATGAATGACATTGCAGAGCCAACGCCAAGCTCATTGTAAACCATTGATTGCTCATAAACACCATAGACGTATGTATAAGTGCTGAAATTTGTGCCAGTGCCTGTCATAAGCCACATTTGTTCAAAGGCTTGGAAACCACCTATGATACCTGTGACGAGGAAGAAGAACACCGTGGGCGTAACGCCAGGGACAGTTATATTCCAGAATTTTTGGAATGCATTTGCCCCGTCGATTGATGCCGCCTCATAAAGTGATCCATCAATATTCTTCATTGCCGACAACATAATGAGAACGTTATATCCAAGTCCGCCCCAAACACTCATAACTGCCAAGGTGACAAGGTCAAGCCCTTCTGTGCCGAGGAAGTTGATGTTTGTGCCGAGAATTTGGTTGATCATACCATAAGTAGGATCAAGCATAAATCTCCAAAGTGCCATGACAGCAACGCCTACTGTAACTGACGGAATATAAAATGCAGTTTTGAAAAATCTTTCTGCTTTTATCTTAAGTTGAGAAGGGCTGACACTACAAGTGACAAAAATAATGTTTGCGGGCACTGTGAGAAGAATATAC
>JAFWBH010000099.1 GCA_017507205.1 Clostridia bacterium | reverse complement strand
TTATCTGGTGGTGAGCAACAGCGAGTTGCAATTGCACGTGCTCTTGCCATAGAGCCAAAGGTCATATTCCTTGACGAGCCAACAGGCTCACTTGACAGTGAACGTGGCAGACAGGTTATGGAGATATTGAAAAACATCAATGAAAAGCATGGGGTGGCACTTATTATGGTCACTCACTCACCTGCACACGCAGAGTATGCTTCACGCAAAATTGAAATTGAGGACGGACAAATCAAGTGACATTCAAATTAGCACTGAAAAACATATCCTCAAAGCCTTGGCGAGCTGTTGCCACAATATTTGTTGTGGCTGTTGCAGTGTCGCTGATTTTTGCAATGCTTTCATTCTCCGATGCAGTGTATGAATATCTTTTCCAGGTTGAAACTGCACCATCTGGGATCAGTGATATCACCATAAAGACAAATTCATCAAGTGATCGCATCACATCAAAGGACGGGCTTGAAAGCATAGACGGAGTGGACAAGATTGTCCCCACTCTCAACCTGTATGGACTATATGACAATCAATATGTGTCCCTTCGTGGCTTTGACAAGGGTGACTATGAGACTTTGTCACAGATTGAGGTTTTAGAGGGCAACCTTGCAGACATGGACAGCAACACAGACAATGTGGTTGTCAGCAAAGTCTTTGCAGAGGAGTATTCTCTTCAGATTGGCTCATCTGTTGAAATAGTTTCAGGCGAAAAGAAAATCAATTTCTATATTGTTGCAATTGCAGAGGAAAGTGGATATTTCCTTCAAAACGCACCTCACACAATCATTGGCAATGTAAAGGGTGTATCCCGTCTTATTTTTGGTGAGCAAGCCATCTACAATGAAATTTATTTGACCGTCAAGGATGGCAAGGATATTGACAAGGTCATAGACAGCATTATTGCAGATGAAAAATTTGGCAATATGACAGTTGGTGCCAGCGAGGATGTTGACTACATCAAAAATCACACCGATTCAATGTCAGCACCTGTGGTCATCGCAGGTCTTGGAGTATATGTGCTTGCAATGGCATTTGTGGTGCTTATTGCATTCACATCATTGGCTGAAAGGAAAAATCTTGTTGCAAAGCTCACGGTCGTAGGAGCAACCAAATCACAAATCATACTCACATTCCTATGGGAAGTGCTCATTTTGGCATTTGGTGGAGCAGTGATCGGCTCTATCCTTGCAGGTGGCGTATTTGCACTCTTGTTGAAGGTGACCTTGTCATCAACAATTGCATTCAGCATATCTCCCTTGAAGCTTTTTGGTGCAGGGGCAATTGGCTTTGTGACAGCAGTCCTTGCAACAATAATTCCCATTGCATCGACGCTGAAATCTACAATTCGTGCCAACGAAACAGAAAAGAAAAAGAAATCTGTTGTTTTTATAGCCTTGCCAATTGCACTTGTGCTTACAGCAATAGTGTCAGTCATAATCGAATTTACAGCAAAGGGTGGCAGGGGAGCACTTTCACTTGTCAACCTCATTCTTGTGCTTGTGGCAGTGGTGGTGGCAGTGCCTATGGTGTTGAAGCTGATTGCAACAGGCATTTCAAGGGTGAAGCAACCCATATTGCAGTTGTCGGCAAAGAATGTGGCAAGAGATAGAAGACATTCTCGCCTTCAAATCCTCACAGCAGGTATGACTGTGGCAATGCTGATGTTTATGGCTTGGAGTGTAACAACAGACATATTCACAGGCTATCTTAAAGAATTTGAGGACAAGGTTTTTGTCACCAACATATCAACAGTCAACATTGATGAATCCCTTGACGACATTGTCAAAATCCAAGGTGTTGACAAAGCCATACCTATGGTATGGAAGCAAGGCTCACTTCAAGAGGCAAATAAAGGACAGCCCGTCAACATTCTTGGCAGTGAAAAAGCCTTGGATATTGTTGACTTTGAATACATTACCGATGAAGGTGTTGTCCGTGACGGCTTGTTGACTTCTGGAAACGTTGTCATTGACAAGGCGTATCATGAGCTTTACGGCATCAATATTGGTGACACCGTCAACCTTGAAATAGACGGAAAAACTGCCGAACTTAAGGTGGTTGGCATCACCAAGCACAATCTTTTTAGTGGCAACTACATCATTTGCTCTCTTGATACCTTGAAGGATAGCTTCCAAATGGATGCAGACACTATTTTGGTGGTGGCAGATGATGCATCAAGGATTGCAGACACCATCAGATCACAATACGCAGAGAAGAACTACTACGCAGTTGAAGCACTCACCATGTATCAATGGGATGCCGAGTCCTTGGGCAGTGTATTTGACCTTGTTGGCACACTGGCATTTGTTATGTCAGTCCTTGTATTTATGGTGCTTATTGCAGGGGCAGTGGCAAGCCGTCCCTCTGGCGAAAGGGCAAGGTCAGCCCTTCTTTCAGCTGGCATGTCAAAGAATGCACTTCTTGGCAGTGAGGTTTCAGAATACGCCTTGACAGCAGTGGTGGCATTTGTCATAGCCTTTGGAGCAAGCGCACTTATGACTGCATCACTCATTGGCGCACTCCGTTTGTTTGGACTCTATTTTGAATTTATGTATGGCGCAGGCATTGTTGCCCTCGTTGGTGGCGTCCTTGCCATAGGATATACACTCATTCCCGTCCTTGCTGGTTTCAAAAAGGGCTATACTCTGAGGAGAAAGGATTAAAAGGAGCAAATTATGAAAAACAAGTTTTTTAAAATTATGCTGACAATTCTTGTCGTTGCAATGCTGGCAACGATTCTTACAGGCTGTCCTCCCAAGGAAGCGGATGAAGAAGCTATTCAAAGACGAAGAGAGCTGGCATTGGAAGAACTTACAAGTGAAATTCTTTATTCATCTAATGAGCTTTGGTCCTCAAAAATAACAGATGAAAACGCTGCAGCACTCAGCGATGCAGGAGATTATTTCACAGCAAGAAGCTGGGCAAGATTTGCCACAAAGGTTGTTGATGTAAGTGGTCTTGAAACCGGCAAAATCTATGGATTGATCGCATTTGTACGAAGTGACGATGGCGTCAAGCTTCTTCAAGGTGAGGGCGTGAAAATCATTGACCTTATCAAAGCGGCAGGGCTAACAGTGACAGATGCAGAGGCCCTTGTATACAATGCTCTTATGCTGTATTTGAGTGAAGGAGATGCGATTTACAGCAGTGCAATCAATGATATAAACAAGCTGTCTGAAAAGCCAAATCTCGCCAGCTCAACAAGAAAAAATCTTGAAAAAAATCTTGCTGAATTGAACATTGGCAAGAAGTCCTTTGAGAATACAAAAGAAAGTCGTCAAAACGCAGAAAAGGCACTTAAAAGTGCCAGTGAAGGCATAAAAACCCTCATTTCATTTGCTTATAGCAACTCAGCATATATTGGCGAAAATGTCCATGAAAGCTTTTTTGAGGGGCTGTCAACGGGCACCCTGGGTGGCATAACATCGGGTGAGGCTGCAACATATCTTGGTGCCATCCTTGACTCTATTCAAGAGATGAAAGAAAGACTTGAAGGACAGGTTGATGAGGTTGTTGTGGCACTTGAAAGACTCAGCGAGGTCCATGATAGTGTGGTTGTCACAAACAAGCTGATTGATGACATTTTCAAGGTAATTGACAACCATAAAGCCTTGCCGGCACTTCTTCCTATCCTTTCAGATGTGGTCAGCAATGGCAAGAATATTGCACTCAAATTAAGCAATGCAAGATACACCTTTGTAGACGGAGTCATGACTGCTCTTGGCGATGGTTATGCTTATGAGGGCAACGACGTAAGTGCCAATGAAAAAATAGCCTATGTCAGAACTGGACTTGCTCTTGCAGGTGTTGATTATAAGGCGACAGGTGACACTTTGGAGAGTCAGAAGGCAAGGGCAAAGACTCTTGTAGAAAAAGTGCTGGACAGCCTGTGTGGTGAGGATAGTGAGGTTGGCAGAAGCAATGCTATGTTGATGTCGGCCAGCATATATCTTGACAGCCCCAGTGGCACAATGGTTGGTGATATTCCTGCCATTCGTATATGCGAATATTGGGTGGCAGACTTCTATCTTAACAATTTCAAAAAGCTCTTTGCAAAGCACTCTGCTGGCATGGAAATTGACCTCACTGCACTACACACAACTGCACAAGTGCTTATGAGATATGTGACAGGAGAAGAGGTTGTCAATGTCGGCGACAGCTATACACAAGAGTGGTTTGCTGAAATATGCAGTCTTGCTGAAAGCAAAATGAAAGCAGAAGCAACGGCTTGCTATGCTGATGTAAGGGCAGATTTTGACAGCAAAATTGACAAATTTTTTGATGAGGGTGTAGATATTTTCATCACTCTTGTTTCAAGCGCGCCGGTCAAAACCAATAATGTAAATTACAACGAGCTTGAAGACACAATTGATGAGCTTTATAAATCTGCGTTGTTGATGTTATTCCCCGAAGAAATAGAGCAAGAAGGCAAATAGGTGGAAATATGGCGTTTTTCAAGCTGAAAAAGAAATTGGTTGAAGGAGTGGACAAAATCTTGGGCAAGGATAAAATCCTTGAAATGATTGCACCACTGCCAGACGTTGAAAAGCACAATAGATTTTTGTTTATTGGACCACACCCTGACGATATTGAAATCGGAGCAGGTGCAACAGTGTGCAAAATCAAACGCACCAATCCAAAGGCACAAATCAAATTCCTCATCTGCACAGACGGTGGTGCAGGCACATCTGACCCTACAATCACAGGAAAAGAGGTGGCAGACATCCGTCTTAAAGAGGCAAAGGAATCTGCCGAGTTTTTGGGTGTAGACCTTGAAAGACTTGATTTTGAGGATGGCGCACCTTATGATGAAAATCTGCTTGCAAAGGAAATTGCAAGAGTGATGTATGAGTTCCAGCCAGACGTAGTATTCTGCCCAGATCCTCATCTTCCCACAGAAACACACCCCGACCATCTGAAATGTGGCAGAGCAACCAATTCGGCACTGTTTATTGCCAGCTTCCGTATTGTTGCAGAAAGAAACGGACTTACATTTGAGCAGGACAAAATCAAATCAAGCCACATCATTGCATACTACTTCACTCATAGAGCCAACACCTTTGTGGAATTCAGTGACGAGGACCAAATGAAACAGCTTCAATCCTTCAAAATCCACAAATCACAAATGAGAGAATCTCTTGCAGAAACCCAAGCCCTGTATTTTGCCCTCAGGGCAAATCGTATGGGCGCACTTGCAGGAGTCAAGCAGGCAGAGGGCTTCTTTATTGAAGCCCCAATGCATCAGCATTGTGTGACTGAGTCAAACAACTGGTGAAAAACAGTGCTATTTGGCGATTCACTATGTCAGGCACTATGCAACAATTCTCACATACGACAAGTATGCTTCGACCTGTTGCAAACGCACCTTCCTTGTGACTCATCCAAATATCCCATTTTTCAAGTGCGCACATCAAGTGTGGCACCAAGATATAAGAAATGCATTGCTATTTGGCGATTGACTTTGTCAAGCACTCCCACACCAATCCTCATGTACGACAAGTACACTACGGCCTGTTGTGGCAGTACTTTCCTCGTCACTCATCCAAATACCCCATTTTTCAAGTGCGCGCCTCAAGTGTGGCACCAAGATATAAGAGATGCATTGCTATTTGGCGATT
>JAFWBH010000098.1 GCA_017507205.1 Clostridia bacterium | reverse complement strand
GTGGCACGGAACAAGACGATAATGGGTATTTGGTGAGCAATATCTATTGGTTTAAGTATGAGTTAATCTCTTGGACAATTCTTGAAGAAAAGGGTGGCAATGCATTCCTTCTCTGCGATATGATAATAGACAGCCAACAATTTGACTATGAAGATGGTGAGTATAGCAACAACTATGCAGAAAGCATAATCCGTAGATGGCTCAATGACACATTCTACAACACCGCCTTCAACCAATATGAGAAAGAGATTGTCCAGACAACAACGGTGGACAATAGCGTTGAAAGCACGGGATATGAAAGTAATCCTTATGCCTGTGAAGATACGGAAGACAAGGTCTTCCTGTTGAGTTACAAGGAAGCAACATCCTATTGTTTTGCAGAAGACGATTCTGAAAATGACCCTGCAAGACAAAAGAAAACAACAGACTATGCCCAATCACAGGGAGCATATACGTATTCCGATTCAACCGAGGAATACTTAGGCAACGGATTATGGTGGCTTCGTTCTCCTATTAATGACGGTGGAAATCATGTAAATGAAGTTGTCTGGTCCGGTCAGACCTTCCACTTTGGCTACCTAGTTGTCGATGATACTCGTTTAGGGGTTGTTCCCGCTTTGTGGATTCAACTCTAAACACAATATGAAATCACATTAGTTTTAATATTAGTATATGTAAATTAGGGGAGCTTCGGCTCTCCTATTTATGTCAATCCTATAACTTTCTTTTATGTGTAAAAGAAAAATAAAAAAGTGCTTGATTTGGGGTGGAAAAACATATAGAATAGTCATATATAGGATATATATGCACCCGTGGCGCAACTGGATAGCGCACCAGATTCCGATTCTGGCGGTTACAGGTTCAATTCCTGTCGGGTGCGCCAAAAACCAATACTCGATGAGCTTTGTTGAAAGGAGATACTCGTGAAACTTGTAAACATATTTGGAAATGCGGCTGTTGGAAAGATGACTGTGGGGCAGGAGCTTGCCAAGATAACTGGCCTTCGACTTTTCCACAATCATATGACCATTGAGCCGGTCATTGAAATATTTGGCTATTTTGATGGCGAAGTGACAAGGAAGCTTCGAGAGGTTTACTTTTCAGAGTTTGCCAAAAGTGACAACTATGGCATGATTTTCACCTTTATGTTTGCCCTTGATGATCAATCAGACTGGGACTATGGCAAGCACGTTGAAGAGCTGTTCTTAGAGGGCAATCCTGACACCGAATTTTATTGGGTGGAATTGGTTGCTCCCCTTGATGAGCGACTCAAAAGAAATGGCACCGAAAATCGCCTTCAAAACAAGCCTTCAAAGAGGGACATTGAAAGGTCAAATGCACGACTTTTGAGAGATGATGAAAAGCATCGTTTTGAAAGTTTTGAAGGGGAAATTCCTTTCAAAGACTATATGAAAATAGACAACACAAATCTTGCTCCCGATGTGGTGGCAAGGATGATAAAAGAGAAGTTCAATTTATGACAAAAGGCATCCGTGAAAAGCTGAATAATCTTGCTGAAAAGATAGGCAAAACACCCATAATTCAAGTGGGTGAAATATACGCAAAGCTTGAAGGCAAAAACCCTGCCGGCTCTGTGAAAGATAGAGTTGGTTTTTTCATTGTCAAAGATGCTCTTGAAAGTGGAAAACTCGCAGAAAACGGCACAGTGGTTGAAG
>JAFWBH010000097.1 GCA_017507205.1 Clostridia bacterium | reverse complement strand
GATGAGGTGGTTGATGAGACCGCCGCCGAAGTCAAGGAAGAGCCAAAGGCAAAGAAGAGATTGAAGAAGGAAATTGAACCTTTGCCCGATGATGTAATTCTTCGTGCAACCAATCTTTCCATGCACTTTGGTGGCCTCAAAGCCGTAGACGAGCTTGACTTTGAGGTGAAAAAGGGTGAGGTCTTTGGTCTTATCGGTCCCAACGGCGCAGGCAAGACAACAGTGTTCAACTGTATCACTCAATTCTACAAGCCCACAAAAGGCGAGCTGCACTTTGTCACAAAGGAAGGCAAGACAATCTCCCTCACAGACTATAAGGTGCACAATGTCATCTTGAAGGGCATTGCAAGAACATTCCAAAACGTTGAGGTTGTCAAAGAGGTGACAGTCCTTGAAAATATGCTCATTGCAGCAACAAGACAATACAGCTCAACCTTGATGGAGCAGATGTTCCACTTCCCAATTTTAAGGAGAGAGGAAAAGATGCTTCGTGCAAAGGCAGACAAGATTCTTGCATATATGGGTCTTTCACTTTATCGTGACAGAATTGCGTGGGGACTTCCATACGGCGTTCTTAAACGTATTGAAATCGCACGTGTGCTTATGTGCAATCCTCAGCTCATTATTCTTGACGAGCCTGCTGCTGGTCTTAACGATACAGAAACAAGAGAGCTTGCAGACCTCATCAGAAAGATAAGAGATGACTTTGACTGCACAGTGCTTCTTGTTGAACACGATATGGGGCTTGTTATGGACGTATGTGATCACATCTGCGCAATATCCTTTGGCAGAAAGCTTGCATACGGCACGCCTGCAGAGGTGCAAGCAAGCAAGGAAGTGCAAGAGGCATATCTCGGAACAGGAGGTGACAACTGATGGCATTGCTTGAAATAAGAAATCTCAAAGTATCATATGGTTTTATCACTGCTCTGAGAGGCATTGATATTGATGTCGAGCAAGGTCAAATCGTTGCACTTCTCGGCTCAAATGGTGCTGGCAAGACAACAACACTTCGCACAATATCCGGCGTCATCAAGCCTCAAGAGGGCACAATCACCCTTGACGGAAAGGAAATCGGTGGAAAGTCAACCTACAAGGTGGCAAAGGCTGGCGTCATGCAATCTCCAGAGGGCAGACTTCTCTTTGCAGAGCTGACAGTTGAAGAAAACCTCAGAGTTGGCGCATACGGCCTTAAAACCAAAAAGGAAACAGTTGTTGATGAAAATGGCGAGGAAAGGATTGTCAAAATCACAGCCAAGCAACAGCTGAAGCAAAACCTTGAAAGAGTATACAAGCTGTTCCCTGTTCTTGAAGAAAGAAAAAAGCAGACAGCCAACACCCTTTCTGGTGGTGAACAACAAATGGTGGCAATTGGCAGAGCACTGATGTCAAATCCCAAGGTGCTTCTCCTTGATGAGCCATCACTTGGACTTGCCCCTCTTATCATTGAAGAAATCTTTGAAGCATTCAAGAAGATAAGAGATGAGGGCACAACAATCCTTATTGTTGAACAAAATGCATTGCAGACCTTGAAGATTGCAGACTATGGCTATGTTCTTG
>JAFWBH010000096.1 GCA_017507205.1 Clostridia bacterium | reverse complement strand
TAAGTGACACCATGGCAACAGAGGCACACACTGGCAAGCACCTACATCTTGAAATGAGCAAGGACGGCGAGAAAATCAACCCCTTGTCAGTCATTATCCTCACAGACAAGTGAATAAATCAGTGGTTAAAACCCACAATTTATAGAGATAAACTTGTTGATGTTGCAAAATAATCAAAATCAATCCTTTCAAAAGGATGATCATAATCTCCCCCTATAAAAATCTCGCAGACAAAGCTCTGCGAGATTTTTCTTTGTCTACAATCATCAAGCGCAAGCCTCAAATATTGACACATCAGCAAGGATGACAAATGAACAAATTTACATATTTCTTTCCGTTTTCTTTTGTTTTTCTCGCCCATTTTTGACCATATTATCACATCAACAAATGCACATATGTTGTGCCATTATTTTCATAGCTATCTTCGTCTTATATCACCACACCACCTCTACCACTGCCCTTGAAAAATTTTGTGGTTGAAAAATTCTCCATACAGTGTTATAATAACCTGTATGGATAGAATCACCCTTGACAACACTATGCTTCGCATCGCCAGAGGTGACGAGGTGGCGTTTGAGGAATTGTACAACCAGACCAAAAACGGACTGTACAATTTCATATTGTCAATTTGTGGTGATCACCACATGGCAGAGGACATTATGCAAAGCACCTATATTCGCATAAGACTGTCTGCAAAAATGTATAAGGCTGGGTCAAACACTCTTGCTTGGATATACACCATCGCAAAGAACTTGACCTATAATGAGCTGAACAGGCGAAAGCGAGAAATCTCCCTTGACTTTGATGAAAGAGGGGGCGCAGTGGGTGGGCATTACACCATTGATGACTCGGTGACAAGCCCTCTCCTGTCAATCATCAAAAAAGAGCTGAGCCCCATTGAAGCACAAATCATCACACTGCATCTCATATCAGGCTTCAAGCATCGAGAGATTGCTGAAATGGTTGAAAAGCCCCTGGGGACAGTGCTGTGGGCATACAAAAACGCATTGAACAAAATCAAGAGTAAATACAAGGAGGAAGACCTATGAAATTGAAGGATATCAAGGACCAATTGCACAAGGAAACAGGCGAAAATACACCTGACGTTCTTGACAATGTAAAGGTTTCACCAATAAACAAGCTGAAAAAGAATGAAAAGAGCCTTGTGGTTTTCAAAAAAACTATGGCAACTCTCATCCTCATATTTCTCCTTGCAATTCTGGTTGTTTTGTCAATTGCCATTCACAGCCTGGTGGTGCAGGATTCTGGCGCAATTCATTTCACCTTCCTCTCTCTCCGTGTATATGACGGCACCGACCAAAATGGTCTAGAAAGTGAGGATTTGAGGGTCTACAACTTCATCCTTGACGATGACGGAAGAATTTTGTTGGCATACGATGAAAGCAGTCACGAAAAATTGCCAACACCTCGTGAATTTGACGATATTCTGGACACAATCAACTACGACGGCGAATCCACAATATATCTCATTGGTGCAAGTGATGGCCCTGCTGATGCAAGAAAATTTGCTGGTGGCGTTGAGGACTGTATCCTGAGAAGCTCTGCCTTTGACGATGTAAAGGTTGTCAGCCATATCAACAATTCATTGAGCAAGTCAATTTTGTCAAAATCCCTTTCCTCTCTCCCCGGATTTGACAGCAGTAAGCACAGCTCCGACAAGGTCAATGAGCAATGCTCTATTTATTTGACACTGGTGGACTAATCATCACGCTTATTTATAAGCTATGATGAGTTTTCTAAATCAAAACAAACATACTACATAGTAGGCGACAAAACACGCCGATATAGGAAACATATGAACAAAAGCCTTTTGAAACTTACACTTATCCTGCTTGTTGCAATCTTAATGATTGCATTGGTTGCGTGCGACCCCGATGTCACCCCCACTCCTGACGGTGATGACACAACTGACACCCCATCGGACGACAC
>JAFWBH010000005.1 GCA_017507205.1 Clostridia bacterium | reverse complement strand
GGCGAATTAAAGGAAGCCATTTGTTCAATCTGGGGTGGGGAAACCTTTGATAAAATGATTCCAGTAGATTTCGAAAAATCAGGGATCCGAGTGACTGGTTATATTTCAAATCTTGAGTTTTCAAAGGCAACAAGATCTTGGCAAGCATATATCGTAAATGGTCGAGCTGTTGAAAACAAAGACTTGACACTTGCTGTGGACAAGGCATATGAAGGGAAGCTTGTCAAGGGCAATTATCCTTTCTGTGTTCTTGATATAATTCTTCCATTTAATGAAGTGGACATAAATGTCCACCCTCGAAAATCCGAAGTGCGTTTTCGCAATAAAAGCTCGGTGTTTAGCGCAGTCTATTACGCAATAAATAAAGCCATTGATGAAGCCAATCCTTATTCAGCAACATCTTTTATGCCAAAGAATGAAAATCTCTCTCTTGGTGAAATTATGGCAGGTGATTATTCATCTGCTGAGGATTTTGGATACAAGATAACCAATCCAAAATTTATTAGCAATAATGATGCCACTGACCAATTAAGAGACATACCCAACATGTCTGCACAAGCCATACAGGCTGAAAAACAAGAATACATGGATAAGGTGTTCAAGGCATTTGAAGAAAGGACACCTATAATTGGTGATTGCAGTGGAGATGATCAGCTTGCAATGCAGTGTGGCTTTGTTGATCGTGAATTGGCCAACAAAATGCGTATGTCCAATCCAGATGGCTTTTTTGATGGTGTAATTATTGGTCAGCTTTTTGGCACATATCTTATTGTCGAACGCGAAGGTGTTGTCTACATCATTGACCAGCATGCTGCACACGAAAGAATTATATATGACAAATTGACCAAGAGGTTGGAGCCAAAATATATTCAACCCCTGCTTTTGCCATACAAATTCAAGCTTTCTGCTGAAGAGGCTGAATACTTTGAAAAAGTGATGCCTTTGCTCAATAAAATGGGCTTTGACATTGACAAAAAGTTTGAAAATTATATGATATATGCAGTTCCAGATGTTGTTGAAGAGATGAATCTTGACAAATTCTTGAGTGAATTGTTTAAGAATATGCTTACAGACAAAGAAATCACCCTCCTTGACATTGTCAAGGAAAAGGTCTGTCAAATGGCATGCAAAAGTGCAATAAAGGGTAGAGATAGGCTCAATCCTGGGCAAATCTATGCCACGGTTATGTCATTTATTGATGAAGATGGCAAGTTGCCAGAAAAATGCCCACATGGCCGTCCTGCAGTTGTAAGGCTGTCAAAGGCACAAATTGAAAAGATGTTTAAACGCATTGTTTAGAGGTGAATTGTGAAAAACACCTTTGTGCGTAAACCTATATATATAGTTGGACCGACTGGGTCAGGCAAGTCAGCTCTTGCAATGAGGCTCGCAAGGCTGGTTGATGGTGTAATTATTTCTGCTGATAGTATGCAGATATACAAGACGCTTGATATTGGCACTGCAAAGGAAAGCGTTGAAAACCGTAGAGAAATCAAACACGAAATGATTGATATTGTGCCTGTTGACAGCGAATATTCCGTGGCAGAATACTCAGTTGAGGCACATAGATGTATTGAAAATGCGATTGCAGCCAACAAAACTCCAATCGTGGTTGGTGGCACTGGCTTGTATTTTGAATCGTTATTTTTCCCAATGAGCTTTGGCCGAACAAACAAAAATGAACAAGTTCGCAGTCAGCTTGAAAATGAACTGAACGAAAAAGGTGCAGAGTATATGCACAAAAAGCTTGAGCATATTGACAAGGAGACTGCCGATAAGCTTCACATAAACGACACAAGGCGAGTAATTAGAGCATTGGAGATTGCAATTTGTGGTGGCAAGACAAAATCGGAGCTTCAAGATGAAAGAATAAAGCCAAATGTAATTGCAGTCGGATTGAACACTGATCGAGCTGAATTATATAGACGAATTGACCAGCGAGTAGAAAAAATGTTTGAAGATGGCTTGGTCAACGAGGTTTATTCAGTTGGTGGCTTTGAATATCAAAGCATGAAGGCAATAGGTTACAAAGAATTTTCAATCGCAAAACCAAGGCTGGTTGATGGAATTTATGTGTTAGATAAGGAATCTGAAGAAGAAATC
>JAFWBH010000095.1 GCA_017507205.1 Clostridia bacterium | reverse complement strand
ACGGCAAAAGGCCTTGTCATCATTGACTATATGGGACTCAACGTCGCACAAGACACAGCGTTCCGTAAGGAAATGAGAACAGCAGGCGTGGACTACCAAGTCCTCAAAAACCGTCTTGTCCAACGTGCTTTCAATGAACTCGGTTACACCCAATTCGATGAAGCACTCAACGGACCTACAGCAGTGGCATTCTCATCAACAGACGCAACAAGCCCAGCAAAAGTTATCTTCGACAACATTAAGAAGCTTAACAAGATGAAGGCAAAGTGTGGTATGGTTGAAGGCGAATACCTCAATGCAGCAGGCGTCAAAGAAATCGCATCAATCCCTTCAAGAGAAATCCTTCTTGCAAAGATGCTCGGAAGCATGCAAGCACCCATCAGTGGACTTGCTCGCGTCTTGAACAAAATTGCAGAACAAAAAGAACAACAAGCATAACAAAAATCACAGAGGTAGACCCTCAAACAAAAATTAGAAAATTTCAAGGAGAATATAAAAATGGCAGATCTTCAAAAACTTATGGAAGAAATCAAAGGCATGACAGTGCTTGAACTCAACAACTTCGTCAAAGCACTCGAAGAAGAATTCGGCGTCAGCGCAGCAGCACCCGTCGCAGTCGTTGGTGGAGCAGCAGCAGAAGCAGCACCCGCAGAAGAAGAAAAGACAGAATTTGACGTCATCCTCAAATCAGCAGGCGCAAACAAAGTCGCAGTCATCAAGGTCGTCAAGGAAGCAACAGGTCTTGGTCTTGTCGAAGCAAAGGCAGTTGTCGACGGAGCACCCAAAGCAGTCAAGGAGCAACTCCCCAAGGAAGCAGCAGAAGCACTCTTGGAAAAACTCAAGGCAGCAGGCGCAGAAGCAGAACTCAAGTAATTATACATTTTTACCAACAAGTAAAAGCCACTCATCAGAGTGGCTTTTTTCTTTGTCCTATGCCCCAATTGAATTGGTGGATATTGAATTCCCTCAACCCCTCTTAAAAGCCTCTAAAACGGCTTATTTAAGCTGTTGCAGGGATGCCAAAGTCGAAGTTAAACACTTTGGCCGTGTCGGGACCGGTGGCTGTCACAGTGACGTAAGGCGTGGCAGTTGCGTCAAGAATGGTGATTGTGGCAGTTGGTGTGCCAAAGCCTGCAGCTGCACCTGCTTCACCTTGTATGCCTTGCTCGCCTTGAGGACCATCAGGTCCTGTTGCACCTGTTGCACCAGTAGGACCGATAGGACCAGCAGGACCAGTGGCGCCCGTTGCACCAGTAGGGCCAACGGGGCCGGTCAAGCCTCTTGGACCTTGTGGACCCACAGGTCCGGGGACCCCGACAACAATTCTTGTTGTGTCGTTGAATGCTGTTGTAAAGTTTCTACCACAGCATGACGGCATTCTGTAAACGGGGACTGCATTTGAAAAATCTGTTGTTCTTGCATTGATTTGCAAGAGGTTGTTGCAACATCTGTTAAACATAAGCACCTCCTATATGTAGGCCGTCAATATAGCATATTATTCTGCTGTGAAATGTGTGAATAAGACAGCGCACATAAGAGAGGTGTAAAGTGTATGCAATAGGGTTGAAATTTTGCAAAATGACACAAAAGGTATTTTACTGCCACAAAATAATTTGATAAACACCTTTTATTGTCAACATTCAAAAATTTATATAAGCATAAAATATGTGTTGACAGGGTAGAGCTATCGTCTTTTTTGAGCATAGCAAAAGATTTCTTTTGCCAACAGAATGATTGTGTGATAAACTAGATTTATATAGGAGGCAGGCTATGAGTATTGCAACAACCATATTCAAAGCAATTGACGTTTTGTTTGATCATCCACAAAACAAGCGCAGAAAAAATTATTACAAGGATGTAGATTTCATCGTTGAAAAGGACATATCCTATCATGATGATGAGGCGTGCAGACTGGACACCTATTTCGTCAAAAATGACGTGGGCAGATATCCTGTAATGTTTTATATTCACGGTGGTGGATTTGTTGCTGGCGACAAGCATCATAGACGAGCTGTGTCAGAGTGGTTTGCAGCGCAAGGATATTTTGTTGTAAACGTCAACTATGGCCTTTGCCCTGAGTATAAATTTCCAGCACCTCTTCAACATCTTATCCACGCATTGAATTGGATAAAAAATAATGCAGAGAAATACAACCTTGATCTTGACAAAATCGTCATTGCAGGGGATAGTGCAGGAGCGTATTATTCAACGGCAGTGATATCTGTTGTCAATCACAAGGAAATACAAGAGAAAATCGGCGTCACAACAGACATAGCCTTCAAGGGCGCACTGCTCAATTGTGGAATATATGATATTGGAACAGCATTAGGTGGCAAATTGCCCTTGAATATGGGGGCAGTCATCCTCAAGGACTTCGCCGACATTGATGTGAAAGATATTGACACCTATGAATATCTTGACCTATGCACCACGGTGGAGCTTGTCAATGAAAAATTCCCACCGACTTTTATAACATACGCTGAGAAGGATATATTCTGCAAGGGACAAAGTGAAAGACTTATGGCAAAGCTTGAAGAAAATGGAGTGTATCACGAGGAATATCACTCAACATCCTTTGCCAGCAATCATTGCTTCTGTCTGAATTGGAAGGGAAAGGATGCCACCACCAACAACGGTATGGTTGAAAAATTCCTTCAAAGGATAATACAAGACTGACATGCAGTAAGCAAACCAAAAAAGAAAATCGTGCAAAAATAGAAAAGTATAAAGAAATTACAAAAAAGTAAAGATTTTTTTGACAAAACCCATTGACAAACGCAGGAGCATTGCATATACTATAGAAGCAACATAGTTGTGTCTGATGCGGCAGGGATATGACCGTAGTCCGATTAAGAAAATTTAATCGTGGAAAATGCTCCGTCTTTTAGGCGGAGCTTTTTTTATGAAGGAATTTCGGGAAAGGAAAATAAAAACACGCAAGATTGCGTGTTTTTTGTTGCTTTGTATTGTTGAATTTTAGGCTTGCTCAATTCTGAAAATGAATTTTCTGCTCAATATGTATTGATCGTCAAGGACAATAAACTCATCGTCATAAGAGGTGAGGACACCCACTTGACCCTTATATGTTCCACGAACACCATTGACTGTCATTGCCAAAACACTCCAAACCTTAATTTTTTTGTGCAGTAATGATTCTAATACCATATCGCTTATTTCTCCTTCTTTTTTGTCGTCAAAAAATAATTCCCAAATAGGAACAATCAATTTTTCTGC
Organism: Clostridia bacterium; assembly: GCA_017507205.1. Classification (GTDB taxonomy): domain Bacteria; phylum Bacillota; class Clostridia; order Christensenellales; family CAG-917; genus RGIG4097. The sequence goes on along the minus strand of JAFWBH010000095.1, from coordinate 26,156 downwards.
TGAATTTTCATTGTTTGATGAATTGTTGTTGTAGCTGTAATTGTCACTCATAATGTATTTTCAAAGAATTTTTTGGTGAGGATGCTTGCCTCGGGGATATAGCATCCTGTGGCTTCTGCCGTCATTTCATCATAGGCTGTGCCGGCAAGTTCTTTTGTTGAATTGTAAATGAAATATGGCACAGGCTCGCTGGTGTGTGTGCCAACTGACACAGGTGTGCGATGGTCGGGCAGCACCATAATTTTGAAATCAGTTTTGCCTTTTAAGCCATTGTATATTGGCGTCAAAATCCTTTCATCAATCAACTCAATAGCCTTGATTTTGCCCTCCAAATCTCTTTGGTGACCACACTCATCTGGTGCTTCAAGATGGACAAAAACGAAGTCATATTTTTCAAGAAGGGCAAGGGCCGTCTGTGCCTTTCCTTCATAATTTGTATTGAGAAGTCCCGTTGCACCTTCTATCATAGGAGCATGCATTTCGGCCCCTCTTGCAATGCCCTTGAGCAGATCAACGGCAGAAATAATTGCACCCTTTAAGCCGTATTTTTGTTCAAATGATTCAAGACGTGGCGAAGTGCCCTGTCCCCAAAACCAAATGTTGTTGGCAACGTTTTGATGTGATAAAGTGCGTTTTTGGTTAATATTATGATTTTTAAGCACTTCATTGGATGCCATGATGAGAGCTGTGAGTTTTTCGCCAAGACTGCCTTTTGGAAGGTGATTGCCAATCTCTTGTCCAGTGATGTTGTGAGGTGGTGTAAGTATAAGATCGTTGATGGAATCCTTGCCGACACCCTTCAATACAAGAAGGTGGCGATAGCTGATGCCGGGATAGAATTTCACCCTGTCATCACCAAGGGCATCTGCCACTGCCTTTATAAGCTCAGCACCATCCTCAGAGGATATTTCACCGGCTGAATAATCAACCATTTTTTTGTGGTCAAAGGCTTCCTCGTCAGACAGTGTGACAAGGTTTGTTCTGAAAGATACATCGTCATCACCAAGAGCAATGCCCATTGACAAGGCTTCAAGAGGTGATCTTCCAGTATAGCACTCTCTCACATCGTAGCCCAAGACGCCAAGGTTGGCGACATCACTGCCTGGGGCGAAGCCATCGGGGACAGTTTTCACAAGCCCCACCTCACCTCTTTGAGCAAGATAATCCATCATAGGTTTTTTGGCAACAGCAAGGGGAGTTTTTCCGTCAAGAAGGTCAATTGGGTAGTCACCCATGCCATCGCCGAGAATAATTACGTATTTCATAACCGAGTAAAAATGTCCTTTTTGCTTTAAAAAAGCAAGCTGAATTGACGAAAAAACGGAAAATCACGCCTTCATCAATCAAATTTTATGTGTTTTTCTTGCATTTGTCAAACTTATGTGGTAAATTATCTTTGTATCGCAAGCGTGCGCACCCGTTTCGCATAATACGCTTGCACGCAGAAAGGACATTATGGCAAGAAAAGAAAACCCAACTCTCACCAAACTCCCTGTCGGCTCAATCCGTCCTGAAGGATGGCTTTTGAGAGAGCTTCAGCTGGTCAACGGTCTGCAAAAAAGACTGGGGGCAATTTCTGGCTTGACAGAGAACGGAGCATGGGTGCAGGGTGAGGCACTGCCCAGATACATACGTGGTCTTGTTTTGCTTTATGGTGCTCTTGGTGACAAAATACTCCTAGACAAAGCCCAAAGCTTTCTCTCCTCAATTCTGACGGGAGCAAAGGAAGGGGGAGATTTTGGTCCTCAGGACAAGATTTTTGGCACAGCCAAAATTGAAGGACTTAAAGCAGTTTACAGCTACTATGAGCTGACTGGGGATGAAAATGCTCTTCAAGTCCTTCGTAAATTCTTCAAAAACCAATTCAATACATTCAGCGTGACGCCATATTTTTATCACGCAAGAGCTAGGCTCCTCGAAGAAATACCTGCCATAGAGGCAGTGTTCAAGGAAACAGACGCAGAGTGGCTTCACGACCTTGGTGAAAAGCTTCGTGAAACAAGCAATGATTGGTTCAAGCTGGCATCAAACTTCAAGTATAAGAGCCCTGCCAGCAGATATATCAGCTCATTCGCCTTGAAGAAGCTGAAAAAGCGTATTGAAAGCTTCACCACAGGTGACGGACAGAATCAACCCACACCTCTCACTGTTGAAAAGGCAAATATTGAGTGGAAAAAGCCTGCTCATCAAGCAGTGGTGGAAACAACTGGTGTCAACATTGCAAAGGCAATCAAATATCCTTGTGTATGGGGCAAGTTTATTGGCGACAAGGACTTGAAGAACCATTCAATCAAGCTGATAAACGCACTGGACAAATATCACGGCAATATTCTCGGCACCTTCAATTCAGACCTTCGTCTTGCTGGCAGATCCTTCAACAGAGGTGTTGATGTTGAGGTGGCTGTTGAAATGCTTGAATCACTTGTTGAGGTGCTGGCAGAAACTGGCGACAGCAGAATTGCTGACCGTATTGAACGCATAGCCTTCAACCTCATTCCTTCAGCCTTTGACGGAATGGGCGCAGTCGAGGACATTCTTACACCCAATCAGGTTGAGGTGTCCTGTGACGGCAATCAGCACCTTAAAGACAGCAGATATGGCAATGCATATGTGTCAAGCCGTCTTACAACAGGCGCACTTGCCATGTTGTCGGCATATCCATTGTTTATGAGAAGCGTGTGCTTTGAAAGAGAGGGAGAGCTGGACTTCAAATGCTATGCCCCTTGTGTCATAGACACAACCATTGACGGCAAGCATATTCGCATCAAGGAAGAAACAGGCTATCCCTTCAGAAACACCATTATTTTCAAGGTGGAAAGCGCAGAGGGCGACCCTGAATTGAAGATAAACTTCCGTGTGCCTTGTGGCACATCAATGCAGTTGGTGTCTGGTGGACAGGTTGTTGCATCTGGCACATCGGATATTTCCGTCAAATGCGTGCTGAAAACAGGCTCAACCTTTATGCTGAAAATGGACATACCTCTCCTTGTGAGAGAAAACAACGACAAGTCATTGACTATGATGAAGGGCAATCTTGTTATGGCATCAAAGCTTGCCGAAGAGGTGAAGGAAACAGCCTCATACAAGGGCGTTTACAGGGTGAAATTCCTCAAAAAATGGACATTTGCTCCCATAGTCAGCAAGCGTAAGCAGGGTGGTGTGAGAAGGCTCTTTGACAACGAAGAGGTCATCGTAAACACCATTGCAGAAAATCCTTTCAGCAGTCAAAATCCCCCATTTGAGCTTCGTGTCAGAAGCAAGAATGTCACCGATTGGGACTATGACAGAGAGGGTCTTGTGAAGATGCCGAGCAAGCCAGAGTTTTCTGAGGAAAGCATGGCAAGATTGTATGTCCCCTTTGGATGCACAAAAATAAGAATAAGTCAGTTCCCTCGTTGCTTTAAGGGCTGACAAACCAACAAAAAAAATAAACCGAATAAGGACGTGAATAGACATGAAAGCACTTGAAAGAACATATCGCAAAAGTGAAAGAGTTGTCTCAAAAGCAAGGTTTACCTATGTGTTTTTCTTGCGTGAACTGCTGATTGCTGCAATTCTTGGCGCAATCGTTGCACTGCTTTACATCTACAAGGCAGACATCAACGGCCTCATTGGCAAGGACATCCTGACCGATGAAATTTTGGCATACGTTGCTGCTGGCTGTGGTGGTCTTGTTGTGCTTCTTTGCCTTCTCGAAGGCATTTCAAGGTGGCAGAGAGAGGCAGTGGTCACAGACAGAAAATTTGCTGCACGTGTCGGCATATTCAGACGTCTTGACGTTCAAATGCCCCTTGATCAAATCAAGGAAGTCAAGGTGACACAAAACCTCTTTGAAAGAATCTTCTGCTACGGCAAGGTCATCGTCATCGTTGACGCAATGGATCCCCTTGTAGTCAAGGGCATCTGCGTGCCTTTGAGATTTGCTCAAAGCATCACAAGACAAAAGAATAGATATGAGCATTCAGGTGGCAACAAGAAGGTTCAGCTTGTTCTTGCACCTCATGGTCAAAAGAAAAATCAATATTAAGTCAACAAGACTTCAATAGCCTTGACACAAAAAGAAAAGGGCAAGCGTTCTTGTCCTTTTAATATGCAAAAATATATGTTATAGGTCTATGACCGATAGATAAAGAATGCAGTAAAAAAGCGATGCTTTTGCATCGCTTTTTGTTTTGCCATACTGGCATTGATTTTGTTTTTTTGAGGGTTTTATGTTGCCTAGAACAATCCCCAGGTGCCAAAGAAAATATAGCTGACAAGGCAGAGTATGACTGCTGTTGCCACAATGTGAATGAGATATATGCCAATGGCGTGTCTGCCAAGGAAGGTGATTGGACGATGCCAGCCACGATCCAATTTTGGAAGCAGGCTTCTGCGCTTTGAGTAAAGGATTGGTTGCAGGAATGTGCCTGCAAAGAAGAATGAAGCGTATGGCACAAGGGTGAACAAATCCCCAGGGGAAACCATGCCTTGCATATAGAATTGACTTGGAGTGCCATCAAAGTGCTTTCTTGGCCAAATCCAGAAGAGCCACTGAGGTGTTGAGGCTGGGGCCTTGTAGCAGAAATATAGCACTGCCACCAAAATCACGATGAAGCCACTGACAATCATCTTGGCGATTTTATTGTCCTTCACAATGAGGCAGATGATTGCCCAACCAAGAATGCACACTGCGTAGAAATGAAGGACACCAAAGGTGACAAGAAGTGAGCTGTCCATTGTTATGCTCAGAATGTAGGTGACAAGGGAATACACCAAGCTTACAACTGCAAGGATGGAGCCTCTTTTGAGGTTGGATCTTGAAAATGAGCAGGATATGCCAGAAATTGCAAAGAAAACGAAAAGCACAACAGGGTGTCCTATGGCACGAAGCCCGTTGGGCTCATTGGTTGTGTTGACATACCAACGAAGAAGTGCAACAAATTTGGCTCCAAGCTCTGGATTGGCTTCAAGCGTTGTCACATCGCCAAACCAAGCGTATGCAAACTCTGTTGCAATCATAATTGCAAAGTGGTCAAAGAGCATCAAGAATACGCAAAGACCACGAAGGAAATCTATTTCCCAAATTCTGCCAGCAGTAGATTTCCGAGCAAACGTTTTCTTGAAGAAGGCAACAAATTTGTTGTCTTTTTTTGCGCTTTCCTCGATGTTTTCTGCTGATTGGTCAAGGTTTTCACCGTTTTCAGAGGGCGATTCACTGTTTTCAAGGTTGATTTCAACCTCATCGCCAACGTTGGCTGCGATGTTTTCTAACTGGGGAAGAAGAGAAGAATTTTCTTCTCTTTTCACCTCATTTTCAGAAATATTGGTGTTTTCATTGGTGAAATCTACCATCGTTTGTTCCTGCGTTTCTTAAATTCTGTGCCAACAAGGTGCAGGCCGTCCTCATATTCCTCATACAAATCGTAGCGATTGGAATATTCATAGACGATGACACCGGGGTTGACCTTGCTTTTGTAGATTGTGGGGGCTTCTGGTGCGTTTCTCGACAGCTTTTGTTCCTTGCCATATTCAATCACCTTTGATCTGCCAAAATACTTCTTGCAGGGCTTGACGATGAGGTTCTTCACGGCCTTTATGACCATAGCAACAAGGGAGAGGGCAAAGCCAAACATAAACAGCTTGCCGTCTACATTTTGGATGAAAGGGTTGAAATCAAAGGCAAAATACAGGATAACGCCATAAATTGCATAGAGAATGGGGAAATACAGCCCAAAATAGTAGATGAGCCGTCCAATAAATTCTCCAATGTAGCCTAGAACCTTGATTGTTGACGACAAAAATGCCGAAAAGGTTCCACCAGCGATGCATCCACCTGTGCTTCCCATAATAAACATAGAATAACACAAAACTGTGGATGTGTCAACGCAGGCGCAAATCGTTGATTTGCGAAAAAGGATGAAAAGGGACAGAATCTGTCAATTTGCACCAAAAAACGAAAGCTGTATTGACTATCCGAGGTGGCTTTGCTACAATGAAAGCAGGAGGAAATTATGAATATCGTTCCAAAGCCATTGAGCATATCAGTTTTAGAGGGTGAAACCCTTTTCAGCAATTCAACTGAGATTGTCAGCCCCATTGATGTCATTGTCAAGGAGCTGAATTTCCTTGACTATGAGAGGGGTGATGACAACAAGGCGATTTTTCAGCTTGCCCCCACAGAATATGACTATGAAATAGTCATAAATGGTGACATAAGAGTGGTGGCAAGGACAAATGAGGGGCTTTTCCATGGGGCAATGACCTTGAAGCAATTGATCTTTGACGGCTATTTTGAGGGTGTTGCAACCATAAAGAACTGCCACATAAAAGACAGGCCTCGCTTTGAATATCGAAGCTTTATGCTGGATATTGTCAGACATTTCTTTGACAAAAATGCCATTTTGAAGCTCATTGACATATTGTCCTTGGTCAAAATAAACAATCTGCACCTTCATATCAGCGACAATCAAGGATATAGGCTTGAAAGTGAGGTGTTTCCAGAGCTGAATGAAAAGGCAAACACAAGAAGAAGCACAAGGGGTGATGGAATTCCTGTTGGTGGCTATCTTTCAAAGGCAGACGTAAAGGAAATTGTTGACTATGCAGGAGAAAGATTTGTTAATGTCGTGCCAGAAATTGACCTGCCAGGACATACGCTGTTTATGCTTGTGGCAAGACCTGAAACAGGTTGCACAGGAGAGCAGTTTGACCTTGCAGAAAGGTATGGAATAGACAACAGAATTCTTTGTGCTGGCAATGAAGAAAATTACGAAATCATTGATAAGCTCCTCGGTGAAATCACTGAAATGTTCCCCTCAAAATACTTCCACATTGGTGGTGACGAAGTGCCAAAAACACAGTGGCAGAAGTGCGAAAAATGCAGGGCAGTTGTGGAAAGAGAAGGCTTTGACAATTACGAGCAACTGCAAGGATATTTCACAAATCGAGTGATAAACATACTGAAAAGATATGATAAAATACCGATTGTGTGGAATGAGGCATTGTATTCAGATATGCTTGATGACAGTGCTGTCTGTCAATATTGGTCAGACGGAAGGGGAGCAAGGGCAGTGCGAGAAGCATTGAAAAATGGCAGAAAAATGTTTGTGTCAAAAAACTTCCCTTGCTATCTTGACTATCCTCACGGCATCAATCCCTTGAAGCGTGCATACAGGTTTGAGCCTATGTCTTGCTTTGATGGAGTGGGTGAAGAAAACATACTTGGCATAGAGTCGCCTCTTTGGACTGAATGGGTGGCAGATGAGGACAAGCTTCACCACCAAGCATTCCCTCGTGCCATAGCCTTTGCAGAAACAGGCTGGACAAGAAAAGAGGACAAGTGCTATAAGGATTTTGTTGAAAGGCTATATAACGTTCTTGGCATACTTGAAGCATATGAGGTTGGATATGAGCATCCTACAAAAGCCAACCCAAATATATTCAAGGCATTTGGTCAGGCAGTGAAATTTTTGATTGATATGCTTGACCTTGGCGACAGAAAGGCAGTGAGGAATGCTCTTGACGCACAAAAGGGCAGAAAAAAGTAAGCCCTGACTGAAAGGCGTGTCAAAATTGTGGGTTTTTGCGAGAGAAAGCACTCCCTTGTTTGCATAAAAAATTATTGAAAAAGCAGGTGGATTTTCAGCTGAAAAATATAGAAAAATTCACGCAAAAATTAATGTGAAAATTTGCCCTAAATTTTGGGGCAAAATTTTACTGCTTAGGTGAAAAAATGAGGATTGAAAATTACAAAAATTTTGGCAGATGCGTTGTCCTTGAAAGAGGAGGCGCAAGGGCAATGATCACCATTGATATTGGACCCAGAATTATCTACTATGGCACAGATGATTTCAACTTCTTTTGCGAGGATATTGAACGCAATGTGACAAAGGAAGGTGAATTCTTTGACAGGGAGTATAAAGAGGGTGAAAGGTGGTGCTTGTATGGTGGCCACAGGGTTTGGAAATCACCTGAGGATCTCTATTCATACACCCCCGACAACTATCCAGTGGAATATGAGATGACTGATGATTTCAGTGGTAAATTTGTCTGTCGTGTGTCCAAAAAATTTGACTACACTCTCACTGTCGGAATTGACCAAAACGGCAGTTTAAATGTCAAAAACGCAGTAAAAACCAAGTGTTGTGATGAAAAACATCACGTTTGGGCTTTGTCTGTGATGTGCAAAAACGGGGTGCTTCGCGTGCCACTCAATGAAAAGAAGGACGACCTTAATCCTGTGCAAAATCTTGTCTTCTGGCCTTATGATGATTGCCGTGATGAAAGATATTCGTTGGATGACGGAGTGCTGACAATAAGACAGACTGACAACTCTCGTCCTCTCAAATTGGGGCTGTCTTCAAAGAAGGGTAGAGCTTATTATACCCTCGGGGACAAGACTTTGAAAATCACTTGCAAAACTGCAATTGATCAAGGTGAAGGATATCCCGATTTTCAATGCAATTTTGAGTCCTACACCAACAATCATATCCTTGAAGTTGAGTGGCTCGGAGCTGAAAATTCGGGGTGTGAAGAAGGGGTTGTCGAAGAGCAATTTGAGATTGTCAAAACCCCAGAAAAATTTGAGTGATTTTCACGAAAAATTCAACGAAAATTTTGACGGCAGAAATGCCGTCTTTTTTTGTGTTTTTTGAGTGCTTTTTTTCAGTGTGTTTTGTTGTGTTTTTGTGCTCTGCATGCTGTTGGTGCGTTTTTTGCAGGGCATATACGATGATTTTCAAGGATAATGCTGTGACGTTGTCATTTTTCAAGTATTTGACCAAGAATGCCTAACCTTTATATTTTCCAGATTTTTGAAAAATTTACAATTTTTGAGTTTTGTTTTGAATGAGGTCGATTTTTTCAAATAGCAACAAGTTGTGGTCGCATCCTTTTTCAACCACCATATATACGGTTTTAATGATGAAAGAGCAATGAGATTTTGCACCTTTACATAGTAAAAGTTTTTCAGTTTTGCTTAAAAAAACATAATTCGGTCTTGACAATGGGGGCATAAAGTTGTAAAATCATACTGTATATTAGTCTGTGCAAGCATACGCACGCTTGCGTATGTGAAGCAGGAGGAAATTATGAAGAAACTCAAAATCGCACTACTTATCGTTTTGCTCATCAGCATGGTGACCTGCATGTTCGCATGCAACGACACTCCTGTGACTCCCCCTCAACCGGAGCCCATTATCCCAGTGCCACCTGCAGATGACAATCCCATCGAGGACGACACTCAAGGACCAACTGTTTCAACAGTGGATGCATGGAACGCATTTAAAAATGCAGCCCTTGCAGTTCATCCTGGCAGTGATATTGTCAATTTCGATGTAGACCTTGACTTTGATTACAGCAAGGACAAGACAGGCAACAACTTTGCCATCAAGCTTGCCGGCGCATTCGACACCGATTTCAGTGACGGCAGTGATGATTCAGAGCTCTTGTTTGAATTGCTGAAACGACCATTGGGCATTGAACAGCAGACACTGCTTATGGGCTTGTATTACACAAGTGAAACAGTTGTCATGGACGTGACAGGCCTCAAAGGCAAAAATGGCGCTGGTCTTGGCAGATATGTTGTCAGAACACAAGACATCAACGTGACAGCATTGCTCAACGGACTTGCCGAGATTTATCAAGGTGTTTCCGGTGGCCAATCAATCGCAGACATCATTTTTGACACAATTCTTGCAATTGATGCAGGCGAGATGATCCCCGAAGGCCTTCTCCCCATCAAGCTCAACGGCTTGACATTGGAATGGCTTTTGGTTGAATCTGGCTTTGTTATGGCAACCGAAGGCGCACAAATTGTCCCTCTCGTAGACGGTGGACAACGCATTGTGCTCCCCTTTGACTTGTCACTTATCATGTCATTGGTGCCTTCACTTGTCGGTATGCTCCCTGACCTTATTGGCGAAGCAATTGACATTGAACAAATCTATTCACTTGTCTTTGACCTTACCGGCATGGATCTCAACAAGCTTGAGCACCTCAAGGGTATGACCCTTGACTTTGTTGCAGACATCAACAAAGAGGGCAAGCTCAGTGGCATGAACCTGGGTGTTGGCGTTGACTTTGAAAGTGAACAGAATGGCAGACCCGACCCTGACTACGGCAAGTATTTTGCAGATGTTGACCTTGTTCTCAATGTCAACAAGCTTGCACTCAATGAGGATATTGACATTGATGTTGAACAAGCAATGCTCGATAGAGGCATTGACATTTCTGATGCAATGGAATATTCATTGCTCACCTTCAATCTTTCAATGGGCCTCAATATCAACACTCACAGCAAGGAGCTGACACTTGAAGGTGTTTCTCCTGCATTTGGCACACTCCTCACAGGACTTCTCAGCAGTTTCCTCCCCGAAGATAGTCCTCTCTGGACAATGCCAATCGGACTTGGTGATATTACATACGGCTTGAAGGTTAATCTTCAAGCACAAATCAACACAAAAGACAACAGCAAGACAAACATCTTGATTGAGCTTTTGGACAACAACGGTGGAAACCGTGGCACAATCGTATATTCAGGACAACAAGAAGCCTTGTTCATCGATCTCACAGGTCTTATGGGCACAGGTTCATTTGTCATTTCAGATATCAATCTCAACAAGGTCATTGCAGACCTCTTTGATATGCTCGTTGCTGAAATAGAAAAGGCACTTGCAGAAAATCCTGACAACCCTGAAGCACAAGCAATGGCAGATGAAATCTCTGACAAGCTTGGCAATGGTGAAATTCTCCACACACTTTCAGTGGCAGCAAGCGATGATGACGAGCCTATCACAGACATCATTTCACTTATAAGTGAAATCGTTTCAAGCTGCACTCTTGTCAAGGATGGCAATATCTTCAACATTCAAAGCCTCAATATGACATTGACAGAGAAAGTCTTTGACTATCTCTGGACAATGATCTTCAAGGATGAAAATGGTGGCTACACCGGCGAAAAGATTCCTGTCAAGGTGGTTGATGTAGAATTTGTTGACATCGGCTTTGCAGAGGAAAAGAAAATCTCAATCAACGCTTCAATTGGCGCAGACGAGGAAATCGTTGGCCTCGGCATTGACGTAACAATGCAATTTGGCTGGATAAACAATGAAGAGGAATTCGTTGAAAAGGTGACAATCTCTGACGAGGAAAGAGCACTCTACACAGAGCTTGATCTTTCAGGTGGCCTCAACCTTGACACAATCCTTGGCGCACTGAACAACGTTTACGTCGGTATGTCAGTGGATGTTGATTTGGTTGTAATTCAAGAGGAATTGACCAAGATTGACATTGCTTCATCACGTGCAATATTCTTGCAAGCAATTGTTGACTTCGTTGAGCAAATTGAAACAGGCGCAGTGCTTTCACTCGAAGCAAACATCGACCTTACAAAGCTCCTCAAGGACGGTCAATTTGACATTGCTGGCCTCCTTGAAGCATCAGTGCATATGTCACTTGCTGAAAAGGGAAGCGATGAAAAGTCAATTGAAATTTGGCTCAACGACGGAATGCTTTATCTCCATACAGCAGACAGCATCATTGACGGAATTGACATTTCAATTCCTGCCAAGGAGCTTCTTGCACACTTTGGCGTCATCGGTGGCGATAGCGAAGCTATGAGTGCAGATGGCGAAGGCGAAGAGGGTGAAGTCAGCAACGATTCAATGAATCAAATCATTGCACTTGTTGCAGGTCTCATTGGTGGTGTTGATGTTTCTGGCGCATCAATCAACGTCTATCTTGCAAGTGGACTTATTCAAACACTCATTGACCTCATCGGCTTTGAAGCCAAAGAGGACGGCTATGTTGCACTCAGTGCAGAGGAGCTTGCCAGCTATGAAGCCGGCACCTTCACCGAAAACGTGTTCGTCAGAGACGAAAACGGCGTATTGAAGCAAGCAACAGGCGCATTTGACGCAAGCGAAACCTACTATAAGCTTGCTGGCACAAGACTTGACATTGGTCTTCTTGATTCAGCAGTTGATGGTGGCATTCGCATTACATTTGCAGACGGCATTGATTTGACAGAGCTTGGTGTTGAGGTTTACCTCAACTTTGACGACAAGCTTGACCTTGATGTCAATATGGGCAATCTCAAGCTGGGCATCAACAGCGTCCCCGAGGATGTAAATCTTGATGTCCCCACAGACATTGACTTTGTCAATATTTTTGAAACCCCCAACATTTTCCTCGGACTTGAAATGGCTCTTGACGCACAGCTCAACCAAGGCAATACACCTATGGGCAATGGTGGCGCAGTCATCTTTGAGGAAGAAATCAACCTCGGCTACGATTTGAGAGTCCAAGCATCTCTTGACCTTGCTCCCGTCCTTGACTGGCTACTTGGTGCAGAAGAGATTTACACCAACGGAAATGAAACTCAAATCCTCATTGAAGCCATTGAGAACAAGAATTCCGTTGAAAAATTCATCCTTGGTCTTTATTACATTGACGGCAAGCTCTATGTTGACGCATCACAGCTTGGTGTTGAAAAGATTGCCGTTGAAATTGACCTTTATGCAATCATCCTTGACCTCATTCTTGGTGAAGATTCCAATGTAAAAATCAATCCTGACAATGCTGAAGCAATGTCAGCAGGCGATGATTACACCATCGACACACCTTATGACGTCAGCAAATTTGACTATGCTCTTGGTCTTGCAATGATGATTGGCAATGAAAGCATCAGACTTGAAATATTCCAAGGCATCGTGGAAGCACTCTGGGACGTTGCAGGCATCAACATTGCAATCATTGAAGCAGCACTTGAAATTTCCTGGGCAGAGCAGGTTGAAGGCATGGACGAGCAACCTCTTGTGACAACAAAGATTGTCGGCATGGACCAAAACAAGCAACCCACAGGCAGTGCAACTCTCGACATTTACAGACCCGAGCTTCAAATCACTCACGAAATCATTGATGTCATTCCTTATGGCAAGACAGCAGACAACGCACACGAAGACTTTGTCTTCGATGGCAGAGAGGATAGCTATGCGCTTATCAGCCTTCTTGACATTGACGAGGAAGGCAAGCTCGCCATTGCTCTTGAACAGGTTTATGTTGAATTGAACCTTACAATTGACCTTGAAGCAACCAACGATGTTGATTCATGGCCTGTTGGACAATGGGTATCACTCCTTCTTGGCACAAGCAATGAAGGTGTAAAGGGCTTCCTTGAACAAATCCTTCTTGCATTTGACATTGATTCAACTATTCAAAAATATCTTGGTGTCAAGATTGCAGCAATGCTTCGCTTCAACCCCGAAGATATGCTTGACATCAACTATATCCTTGCACACTCAGATATCGCAATTGAGCTGTTTGACGGCGTTTACGAGCAGGTCAAAGATATCCCCGAAGCAAGAATCTTTGCAATTACACTCCTCTGTGATGATGTAAATGCTCCCACAGTGGCAGCAACAAGCACACTCTACATTGATGTCAATGTTGCACCTGTTGAGGACGTTCATCTTATGATTGCTGACCTCAGCCTTGCAGCACTCCTTTCAGGAGTGACCGGTGGAGAAGGTGAAGCACAAGCATCAGCAGACGAAACCGAAGGCACCAACGAGGGTGCATCAGATGTTGTTGGCTCAATCACAGACCTCATTGGCAATGTGCTTTACGGCCTCAATGTCAACTCAGAAAGCCTCACACTCTACTTTGCAAGTGGACTCATTGCAACAGTGTTGCAGCTTGTTGCTCCCGATATGTGCTACGTAGAGCTTGAAGGCGAAGCACTTGAATCATACACAGGCACAAAATATATCCGTGTTGAAAATGAGGACGGCTCTGTCAACTATGTTGAAAGCGCAAACGGAACATACGTTGCACAAAATCTCAACGAAAACTTCCTTGCAATCAACCCCGACAAGAGCTTTGTCAAGTTCAATATGGACACATATCAGCTTGACTTTGCAGTGGCAATTGACCCCTTCACCGTTGGCGTTTCAATGACCAACTTTATGGTGGGCTTCTCAGACAAGCACACTGTTGAAAGTGATGTTGTCAGTGAAAATATTGAAGCAAACAAATACATCAGCGCAACCAACCTTACAACCCTTGCATTTGAAGCAGCAGTGGAATTGAAGGTTGAGGTCTGCGATACGCAAGACTTTGAAAACAAGGAATTGCCCATCAATGACTTGGTGTCGGCATTCATCGCAGACTTTGCACTTGCAATTGGCGTTGAAATTGAAAAAGATATGCTTCTTGACGTTGAGCTTCTCATTGCAGGCAACCTTTCACTTGACAATCCTGAAGAAACAGAATTGATGATTGAAATCAAGAACCTTGTTGCCGGCTCAAATGCAACAGCAGACAGCACCGTCCTTGGCATTTATCTCCGTGGCAGAAGCCTCTATGTTGATATGGGCATTTTGTCAGAAAAGGACTTTGTTGTTGAGAATACAGGCATTTCAAAGTGGCTTATTGACACAATCGCATCAATTTTTGGCTCAACAGAAGAGGATAGCGAAGCATCTGCAGCAAGCGAAGAGGTCAAGACAGCAAGTGAAGAAGCACTTGAGGTTGTCCTTGCACTTGCCAGCGACAAGCTTGCTCTCTCAATTACACAACAAACACTTGTTGGCATTCTTGCATTTGTCATTGACCTTGCAATGTCAAAGGATGAGGGTGAATCAATCCTTGGCGACATTGACATCAGCGAGTCAGTGAAGAAGCTCCCCGATCTTGGCATCGAGCTTAACTTTGAGGTTGATTTTGATACAACATCACTTACATTTGACTTTGCAAGTGACGTGTTCAACGCATCAATCTATGTCCGTAATCCCAGAATTGCAGCAGAGCATCTTGACTCTGTGTCAGCAAGACTTGATGACGGAATTTATCACTATCAAAACGAATTGAACTACACTGTTGTTGATGAGTCGGAATTTGGCGATATCAACACAGAAAATGATATGATTTTCATCAAGGAAGATGGTGCATTTGTCCGTTTCACCGGCACTCTTGAAAATGGCACAACATATTACAAATATGTTGGTGGCGACAATGGTGTTGACAGATTCAACAATTTTGCATCCAACCAAAATGTTGCATTCAATATGGAAGTTGAAATGCAATTCAACTTTGATGAAACATACATCCTTGTTGATGAAGCAACTGCAAAGCTCTATGGCGATGATGAAAGATATTCACTCCGTGAATCAGACGGCAGATATGCACAAGACCCCAACGGCTTGTATATCAAGAATCCTCTTGTGTATAGCGACATCATTGAAAGTATATTCAGCCTTGACGCAGTGCAAGACCTCATCTCTGGCCTTGACGAAGGTATTGTGAGGAATCTTGTTGGAGCACTCATTGACAGACTTGGCCTTGAAATGTATCTCAACGACCCCATCAACGAAACAATGATTCTGCGTGTTTGGGGCAATGTTGACCTTGCAAAGCTTGGAGTCAGCGATCTTCTTACAAAGCTTGAATTTGAAAACTTCAACTTTGATGTTGAAACAATCCTCAGCGCACTTGAATTGGCAGTTGAAATGACCTTCAACAGTGGCGAAGGCGACAGTGAAGTGACATTTGGCATCTACCTTGTAGATGGCAACCTTTACCTTGACCTTGGCGACTTTGCAGGTCCTCAAGTCAGATTTGACCTTCTCTCACTCCTCAACGCACTTGGTGCATTGGGTGGCGACAGCGAGGCACAGCCTGCTGCAGATGAGGAAGAAGCAACAGCACCTGGCATTGTTGACTATCTCAACAAGTTCATCAAGCGCATCATCATCAGAAGCACTGCAATGGGCATGGGTGGCAAGCCCTTCGAAGAGGGTGACGAGTTCTGGTATAACAAGTTTGACGGCATTGATGTCCTTGTCAACTCAACACTTATTGCAGACATCGCATCACTCATCACAGGACAAGAGGTCCGTCTTGACATGTTCAACCTTGATGAAAGCGAAAGTGGCATCTTCATCAAGCTGAACGATGCAACAATGGACAACAAGCACACTCTCACAATGAATCTCAGCACAGTGTCCGGCACTGGCATGACAGTGAAGATGGGTGCTGGCCTCATTCTCGAGGTGGCAGAAGAAGAAAATCCTGTCCTTTCACCTCAAGATATCAACGATTTCACAGATATCTCATCATACATTGACCTTTTGATGTCAATCATCGACCCTGAAAAGTATCCTATGGATGAAAACCAAAGCACAAAGACTCTTGGCCTTGGCTTGAACATTATGATCAACTTTGACAGCGAAGATGTTGACACCCTTGAGCTTGGTGGTCTTGTTGAAAACTACCTTGCAGATATGGTCATCAAGGCAAAGACAACCGGTGCATTCCATGACGGCGTTGCAGCACGCATTTCATTGCAAGGCGACCTTGGCGCATTGAATATTGGCAGAATTCTTGCCGGTGGCGAGGATACAACTGCAATGATTGCAGACTTCCTTGCAACAAGCGACCTAGACACAGTTGAATTTGCATTTGAGCTTCTTGAAACAGATGACAAGGGCACACCTGTCAGAGATGAAAATGGTGACTTTGTTGCAATGGGTGGCATTTACCTTTACAGAGGTGACCTCTACATTGACGGCACAGGCATCTATGATCTCTCATCATCATACACAAAGATACCCAACTTCATCGAGCTTGCAATGAGTCTTGCAATGGGTGGTGACGGCACTGTCGCAACATCAGCCGAGGGCAATGGCGAAGCAATGGCATCAAGCTCAGAGGCAGACCAAGAAAGAGATGCAGTGCTTGCACTGATGTATTCAGACACAGCAGGTCAAATCCTCATCAGCAAGACACTCCTTTCAGTGATCATTTCAGCATTGGCACCCAGCCTTGGCACAATCACAGAAATCTTCGACAGCCTTGAGGTTTCATTGGCAGGCGATTTGGGCAGATTTGATTACGACAGAATTGAAAATCTTGATCTTGACAAGATTGTTGACACCAGATATGCAGTGGCAGAAGCAGTTGAAAACGCCGAAGGCGACTACTTCAAGCAAACAGTTGGTGGTGTTGATCATTATATCTACATCACAAAGGCAACAATCGTTCCTCAAGACGCAGTGAGGTATGATGTCACATTTGCAGAAGGCACCGGAGCAGATGCAGTGTATAAGCACAAGACAATCCTTCTTGAAGATGTCAATGCAGAAAAGGATATCTACACCCTCATTCTCCCCTTGAATGAGAGATATACATACTACGATGAAATCACATGGATCGACAACAGCTACGATGGCAGATATGCAAAGCTTGCAGTTGGCGAAACAGATGGTGTCACAAATTACGAATACTTTGACGCAGAAAGATATCCTCTCTACGTCAAGAACGGCGACAGCTACAGCGTTGTTGCACCAGAGGACGTTGCAGATCATTACGATGCAAATGAAACCTATTACATCCGTCGTGGTGGCAGATTTGTTGAGGTTCAAGGCTTTGCAGATCGTTATCAAGGCTACGTCATTGATGCAAATGGCGAATACTATCGTCACATTAAGTCATTCGCTGAAATCAAAGATTTCACATTTGGTCTTGATTTGACCGTCAACCAAACAACAATTGGCTTTGGCATTGGTGGCCTTGACATCAAGATTGGTGGACAAAGCAAGCCTTTGACACCCGACTATGTCATCAATGGCTCAGAAGAGGTGCCTGTCACATACTTCTATGAGTCAGCCGTCACAATCAAGTCATCAATTGAAATTGACCTTGGCATCACCGAAGGTGAGCTTGACCTTGGCACAATCTTTGCAAACATTCTCGGCAACATCCAAGGCATCAGCCTTGAAATGCCTGAAACCTCAAAGGGCTATTCATCAGCACACTTCCGTATGGATGTGTCAGTGATTGCTGACTTTGCAGAGCTTGCAAATAGTGAAATTGCAATTGAAATCTTCAACATTTCAGAAACAGGTGCAGACAATCTCTGGATTGGTGTTTACTACCTCGGTGGCAAATTCTTCCTTGATGCACCTTACTTCAACATCCCCAAGATTAGCGTCACAACACCTATCCTCACCAACCTTATGGAAGAAACACTTGGTGGACTTCTTGATGAGGACATCTACACAGAAAATGAGCTTCCCAAGGGAGATGCAGAAAGTGAAGCAATGACAGCATCACCTCTTGAGGATGAAGATGCAGACGCACTCCTTCTCATCAGCAGAAGACAGCTTACAATCGCAATCGGCAACAAGCTCATCAAGGGCTTGATTGATATGTTTGTTGAAGGTCTTGACCTTGACAAATACATCACAGACAAGATTCTTGCATCAGCACAGGTTGACATGGCATTTGATGACTCATTGAGCCTTGACATGAATGTCAAGCTTATGATGGAAGGCAGCCGTTATATCCCCGTTGCAAAGCCCACATATGAGGATCTTGACAATGGAATTGAAGGCTCATATCACTTTGTCCTTTACAGCGCAAGCAATCCCGATCACAAGAACAGACAGCTCTATGTTGAAAAGGGCAACACCTTCACAGCACTTGCACCCGATGCAGTAAGACCTTCAACAGTCTACGTCCGTGAAAAAGCAACAGAGGACGATGCATCTGGCACAATCTACTTCAACCGTGAAGATGATGGCGCAGGCAATATGAATGAATATGACACAGCAGTAAATCTCCTCGTGGCAGTGAGAGGTGTTGATGTCAAGTTCACATCAGAGCATGAATATCACCTTACAGCAGAGGATTTGAAGGAATACACAGAGGTCACAGAAATTGACAGACTTGTCCTCACAGAATCAATTGATCTTACAACAAGATTTGTCAAGGGCAGTGACATTGATATGACAGCAGTCCTTGAATGGCTCTTCCCTCAAATGGATGCAGATGATTTGAAGGCAATCATCAGCGCAACATCAGACACCGAAGGTGACGTGGCACGCAAGATTGAGGTTGTCCTCTCAGTAGAGGTCAAGCTCGGTGCACTCATCAACTATCTGCGTCAATATGGCTTCAATGAGGACATTTCAGACAACATCAATGGAGAAATGGGCATTGAAGAGCTTATCAATGTCATTATGGGCGCAGTCCAAAATCTTGACGCCATTAATCTTGGTGAAGTCCTCTCATTCTTCAACGCATCACTGATTGTCCAAACAACAGCAGACAGACTTGTTGTTGATTCAAACGGTAAGCGTGTCATTTCAGATACACACACCCTCGTGGGTATCTATATGGAAAGTGGTGCTTATGAAGAGCTTTCAGCAGATGAAAGAATCAACGGCACAGCCAACTATGTTGCACCTGAATATCGTTATAGCCATTACTTTGAAAATGAAAATGGCAACTACTATTACGATACATTGACAGGCACATTTGCATACGATCCTGAACACAATGAGGTGGGCAGAACTCGCTATGCATACGATGCAACGTATTTCTATTCAAACCCCAATGGCGATTACAAGAGAGTCAGAGGTGGATTCTTCCTTGACCTCAGTGGCCTCAATATGCCCAGCTTCTACGTCAACAGCGATTCAATCCGTAGCACCGTTAACGATCACAAGGGTGAGGTTGAAGATGTCCTTGGTGGACTTCTCGGTGGCATCCTCGGTGGCGACAGCGAAGCACAAGCAGCAGACGGCATCACCGACTCACTTGCTGGCATTGGCGATACACTTGACAACGCACTTCCTCTCCTCAACGATGACCTTGCAGGCTATGTGACTGCATTCCTCGTTGGAGTCAGAATGACATCAACCTTTGTCCAAATCGTTGTCAACAGCAACTTTATAAATGAAATCCTTTCACTGGTCTTTGCAAATTCAGACACAGGTCTTGAATTCAACGAAAACGACTTTACAAAGGAGCCTTATCTCCAACTGAACACAGACAGAGCAGTCTATGAGTATGAAAGTGCATTGACAGCAGAGGGAAGCAACTCTGACATGAGATTCTACCTTGAAGAAGGCGCACTTGATGGCACATATGTGTTTGTCAATGGTGTCTATATGTCAAAGGCAGACCTTACAGATGCAGAGCTTGAAGCATACACTGGCGAATATTACTCAATCAAGGCATATGACTCATACATCAAGGTCTTGACAGCAACCGGTCACTACTATCAAGAGCTTTCAAAGGCAACTGCAATTGAAAAGGAAAGAGCAGAAAAGAGTGGTGAATTCTTCAAGTATTACACCAAGGCTGACACAACCAATTATGAGGGTGCTTACTACCATGCAGGTGGTGGCAGATATATGACAGCCAGCTTCGACTCATCACTTGACAATGAATTCTACACATTCACAGCAGTAGACGAAGCAGATATGCTTGTTGCAAATCCTGTTGCATACGCAAGAAAGCCTCTCGTGTCAGTTATGGTCTATCTCTGGGATTATGAAATCGGTGTCAACATTGGATTCCCTGAAATCTCAGTTGAGGAATTCAACTACGAGCTTGCAGATGAAAATACTCCCAGTGGCGACAGATACTATATTGTTCCTGAGGTTGCTTACACCTACGTGGGCAGTGTGGATACAAAGGATGAGTGGATTGTCGGACTTGATAGCCCCGTTGGCACAACAGCAGACGGCATTGCAATCGTCGGCAACTACTATGACAATCTCCGTTATTATTACTATCAAGGAGAATACTACGAAATCAACAGCACATCACTTTATGTTGTTGACGCCAACGGCAAGCACGTGCCTGTCACAAGCGTTTACACAACAGTGGACTTTGCTGGTGGTCAAATGGTTGACTTTGTGTCATCAGATCGTGAATTCTACATTCACATTGAATTGACAGACAAGGGACTTACACGCTTTGAAGAAATCACAGCAAGCAAGCTCTACAAGCAAGTCAAATATCGTGACAGCTATGTCCGTGCAGACGGCACAGAGCCTGCTGGCACACAATACTATCAACGTGCAACAGTTGAAAACGTCATTTCAAGAGCAACAGGCAAGATGGAGCTTGTTCTTGAGGATGGCGCACGCAATTATGTCTGGAACTGGAAGACAAACGCATTCGTCCTTGAAAGCACACTTTCAGATGTAGACGTGAAGGCACTCTATGAGGACGGCAAGCTTGTTCGCTTCACAGAGGAAGAAACAGAGCTTTACGCATACGATGATTGGACAAGATCATATATGCCTGTCAGCACATATCTTGCAACCTATTTCACAGCAGGTGACTTTGAGGATGCAAACAAGATTGACTCAACTGCAGAAAGATTCAACAGAATTGCCCTTTACAGAGAGGATGCAGACTCAATCAACTATGTTGACAGTGATGATATGTTCTTCATTTCATTGACAATTCGTGGCAGTATTTCAGTGACAGGCTACAACGATTATATGACTGTTGCAGACTACATTGACCTTGTCAATATGACTGGCAACCACATCACCGAAGCAGACATTGATCCTTCACTCCGTTATAGACTTGAACAAGGCAACTATGTCCAAGACAATGAAGGCAAGTATGTCCTTTATTCAACAGGCGTTGAGGAATCACTTGGCGCAGTCCTCGGTGGCATTGTCGGTGACCTTGATGAATCAATGATCAGAGTCCTTGAAGGCTTCACAGGTGAATTGGTCTTTGAAGTGAAGATCAACATCTCATATCGTATTGACTGGAAGCCTGAAATCGTCCTCAACATCTTTGACCTTGATCTTGCAATGGATGTCTGGCGCAGAGAGAACGATGGTGCAAACCATGCAGACGGCACTCTCACCCATATGATTGGCATCTATTACAACCACGACATCGACACTGGCGATGCAGCACTTTACCTTGACCTCTCATGGATGCTTGGTGAAGGCGCAAGATTTGCAGTGAATATGAGTGCATACTCAATTGAAGCACTTATAGCAGGCATTCTTTCAGGTGAAATCGCACTTGGTGGTGGCAGTGAAGCAAGCGCAGCAGCAGATGCAGAGGGTCTTGTTGACGTGACAGCAAATCCTGCACTTGCAGGCGTTTACATCAACATCTATACAAGAAAGCTCTCACTTGCAATCACAAAGGGCTTTGTTGAAGTGCTTATGCAGCTTCTTGGTGTTGATCTTGGAGAAATGCTCCCCAACTTTGACGCAAAGGTCAATGTCAATCTCAACCCCTATTCAACAGGCGTTGAAATCAACCTCTACAACGAGGACGGCACAAAGGGCATTCTTACATTGGGCCTTGAAATGCAATTGTTCAACGGCAATGAAAACAGCTCAGCAATTGACTTTGGCACAATGGAAGATTTCAACACGAGAATTGAAATCTACAAGGGTAGCATTGAAACAGACGGCGATGTGGCAGACAACCACGTGTTCTACTACGGCAACTTTGTCCAAAACAGAGAAGCAGAGTATGAGGACGCATATGTGAGAATCGGCGATGCAATTGGCGAGCTTAAAGCAGACGGCAAGGTTATCCCCGAGGATGCAGTTGAGGTTGGCAATGGTGTCCACCATACATATCGCAAGTATTATGTAAAGGCAACTGAAATCTACACAGAAGCAGAATTTGAAGATGCAGTGGCAGAGGGCATCCTTGTTTACACAAGAGCAGATGCACAGCTTGCAAAGGTCAACAACGACTCAGTGTTCAATGTTGTCATCAGCAAGGAGCATTACATTGATATGATGAACTGCTGGAACATCACCGACAAGGATTATGTTGTCAGCAACATCACAATCAGTGGCACAATGGAATTTGTTGAGCCTGCAAGACGCTACAACATTGTTGGTGGTGAAGCAGTGGTTGCAGAAAATCCTGCAGAATTCACCCACATTGAAATTTCACCCAAGGCAACTTCAATCTATTCAAGATATATCAGTGTATACAAGGATTATCCTGTTATAACCAAATACTATGTGCCTGCATGGGACAAGAACCAAAGTGGCGCACTTTATGTCTACAACGGCACAGAGGAAGCACCCAAGTATGCAGACCTCAGCGACAGCAACTTCCAAGAGGTAGCATACGATGCAAACGGCATTGCAACAGGACTTGACAATACAAAGACCTACTACAAGATTGTTGACGACTTCACCGATTACAACACAATCATGAGTGTTGACCTCAGCGCATTGCTGTCAGGTGGAGATGTTGACATCATGAAGCTCCTTGGCGATCTTGACACTGTTGAGCTTGACATGTCCATGTCAGTTGAGCTTAAGCTCTCTGACGTCATCAACTGGACAGAGCAGATGACAAGCTTCCTCTCAACAGAGCTTTATGATTACTTTGACTTTGTTCTTGCATCAACAGATTGGGACAACGGCAACTTTGGTGCGAACATTGGTCTTGTCATTGATATGAAGGCAATGGTCAACGTCCAAAATCTCCTTGACTATGTCATGAATGGTGGTGAAATCATTGATGCAATCAAGGGACTTGAGCTCTATCTCAACGTCACCTGCACAACAAACTACTTCAATGAAAACGCAACCATTGAAATTTGGATGAATGTTGACAATGACGGCAAACTCAATCTCTATATGAACCTTGAAGAGCTTAACAAGGTTGTCGGCCTCGGCGACTTCTTCAACAAGGTTAAATTTGAAGGTCTTGACCTTGCACCTATCATCAAGAATGTCGGTGGCGAAGCACTTGCAAGTGCAGACACCCTTGCTCTTGACACTCTTGGTGTTGAAGGCACAGACAGCAACACCGGCATCATTCCTGCAGATCTCTTCGGCATTGTTGAAATGATCCTCGGTCAAGTTCTCTTCGGACACGACATCATCGCAGTCGGACTCAAGGATAATCTCCTTGTTGACCTTGTTGGAATGATCGCAGAGGACTTTGACGGTGCAGACTATCTGCCCAAGCTTGAAATCACAGACGATGCAAACACAAGTGGTCTTATCATCAACCTTGGTGGTGGCGCACCCTCAATCGGCATCAATATGGGCTTTGTGGTCGGCTACGAAGCCTTCGAGGAAGTGGGCAAATACGCATATAACGGCGTGAAGTTCAGCCTCCAAGGCGAAGAATATGTGGTTGACGAAAACGGCACACATATTATGGTGTCAAGTGACAAATATGCACTTGTTGAATACGCAAACAGCGTCTGGACAGGTGACAGATACACCCTCAACGCAGACGGCAAGACCTTTGAAAAGGTGTTCAGCGAATTTGAGCAAGCAGAGGCAGGCTTCACAGGACAACGCTACGCATTGAGAAATGGTCAATATATTGCAGACGCAGATGGCGACCTCAAGAAGAATGCAAACACATTCGCCCTCAACGCAGACGGCGAAGGTGGCTTCGTCCAGCTCACAGCAGAGGATCTCGCAGTTGAAAAGCTCACAAAATATGCATCAAATGGCGCAGATGGCAACAGATATCTCCCCGTTGATACATATGAAAAGCTTTCAGGCAACAAGGTGCTTGCAGACAGAGCAACATATGACGTGACAACAGCAGGTGATTATCTCCTCATTGGTGATTTGAGCCTCAACTTCAACATGTATGACCTTGGTGTCTACGTCAATGGCGACTCATTGAATATTTCATCATCTGATGATGGTGATTATCTTGACGTTGACGGCAAGAAGTTTGTTGACTACGCAGACATCACCAAGTCAACACTCAATCTCACAATGGCAATGGACCTCAGCTACTACGGCAGTGCAAAGATTGGCGAAGAGGACAACGTCATTGATTTGAGTGAGCTTTTGAGCCTTGTCTTTGGCCTTGTGTCACCTTCAACAGATATGTCTGACTCATCACTCCGTCTTAACATTACAGACAATATGGGCAGTGAGGAATATCCTTCAGCACAAGTCAGACTGGGTGCATACATCGACATGAGCAACTTCGGTGCAACAGAGCTTGCTCTTGAAGTGCTCCAATACAACAAGAATGGCGAAATTGCAGAGCAACCTATCGTTGCAATCTATCTCGCCAACGACAATGTTTACATTGACGCATCAGCAATCCTTGGCGAAACTGGCAAGATTTATCTTGGACAGCTTGGCCTCGGTGAAATGATTGATGGCATCATCAGTGGAATCGCTGGCAACGGAGAAGAGGGTGACAGCGAGGCAATGGCAGCATCAAGCACTATTGCATCAAGACTCACACTTCATGATTGGGCATTCCTCCAAGCAATGATCCATCCTCAATACTTCTCACTTACATTGTCAACAGCAACAATCAATGCAATCATCAACAAGATTTATGAGGAACAAGGCAAGGAGCTTGGCAACTTGATCCCCAACCTCGGCGAAATCATGATTGATTCATATGGTTATGCACCTGTTGACGGTGTGGATGAAAGACCTTATATTGCAAGCTTCAACATCAAGATGAGTGAAGGCTTCTACGCATCAGCAGAAATCACAAAGGATCTTGCATTCAGCTTGCACAAGAAGGCTGGCTTCAGCACATCAGCACTTTATGTCACCTACAACAGCGCAAATGCTCTCCACAAGGAGCTTGGTGACAGATATCAAGAGCTTACAGCAGAAGAGCTGGTCAGCTATGAGGGAACAAGATATACAAAGAGTGGCAACAGCTATGTTGAAGATGCAAGTGGCCTCTACAAGTTTGTTGGAGAAAGATACAACAAGATTGATGCGCATTACGCATTGGCAACAGCTGACTTTGAAGGACAACGCTACAACCTCGTGGACGGTGACTATGTCACATCAGACGATGGAGCATACATGTATGTTGAAGAGCATTATGAGCGTAGTGCAACCGGCGCATACATCATTCCTTACACAGAAGCATACAACATCACAACGGGTCAAATTGGCATTGAGTCAATCAGCCTTACACTTGACATTGCAATGTCAATTGCATCAAGTGGTCTTGTGAAGGGTGACGCTGGCTATAATGAAACATTCACTGGCTGGCTTGAAAACCTCATTGTTGGCTTCATCAAGGAGATTGACCTTCTGAAGAACACAGAGTTTGTCATCACACTCCCTGAAAGACCCATCACAATCAATATGTCGGTTGAAGCAGACATCAACCTGCCAGCACTTCTCACAAAGGGTATTGCAGGCATCTTGTATAGCGACTTTGCAATTGACATCACCATTGATGATATCCTTCCCGGCAAGAGCTTCCTTGCAATCTACTATCTCGGCTCAACAGGCCTCACCAAGTCAGGCAACATCTATGAGCTGACAGCAACAGCCGGCGCAAACAAGATCTTTGCAGACTCACTTTACATTGACGCAACAGGTCTTGGCCTTGGCAAGATTAACTTCCACGGCCTT
>JAFWBH010000094.1 GCA_017507205.1 Clostridia bacterium | reverse complement strand
TCACTGTTTTTGCATAAAAAATATTCAATTTGGTTGAGGCCTTTGACAAAAATACAATCCTCAACATTGCCAAGTATGCATAAATTGTCCTTTGCTAAAACGGGATGATTTTTTAAATTTGAAAAATTGAACATAGCATTATCTCCTGAAAAAATTTATGCCTGCAAAACGTAAAATATAACCCATTGCTCAAAACAGGCAGTTTATGTGCCAAAATATGACAAAAACAGCAGTTTCGGTGTAACAGTCCATAAATTCTGGGGCAAATAGGGTATGAAAAGGAAAGGGTAAAAATGTGCAGTTATCCCCCGAGTTATCCACAATCCACAAGAAAAATGTGGATAACCTTGTAGATAACTCTGCATAAAAGTGGAAAACTGCATAAAATCTTTCATGTTAAAATATTCATAAAATATGTGTATAAAATCAAGGAGTCGTGTTTTTTGTGCATTGCTGATTGCAGTGATTTTTGTGGCCTTTGTGGCAGTGCCTGTTGTGGTGTCAGTCTCAGGAAGAGATGCAAAAACAATTGTCATTGACGCTGGTCATGGTGGTATGGACAGTGGTGTGACAAGTGCAAGTGGAGTGAAGGAAAGCGATATAGTTTTGCTCATTGCAAAGACACTGGGCGAGTATCTTGAGGGTGGTGGCTTCAAGGTGGTGCTAACAAGGAAAAATAATTCTGCATTGGTTGGTGGAAGATTTATCAAAAAAACAGATATGCAAAAGAGGGTGGATATCATCAAAAAAGCACAGCCACACCTTGTTGTCAGTCTACATCTCAACAGCTTTTCAGACAGGGACAGAAGAGGCGTTCAGGTTTTCTTTGGCAATGACCTTTCAAGAGAGTTTGCTCTCCTTGCACAAAGGGTGTTGAATGAAGGCTTCAACGCCATTGATGCAGGCAGAAATTTCAGCATCCTCAAAGCAGACAAGTATATTCTCAATGAAAGTCCTTGCCCAGCAGTGATAATTGAGTGTGGTTTTTTGTCAAATGCAGAGGACGAAAAAAATCTCACAGAGGACAGCTATCGTCATCGTCTTGCCGAGGGTATATACAAGTCCATTCTCCTGTGGTCCTTTGGTGAGGGAGCATAAAAGGTTGATTTGAAGCAATTGCTGGTCAAAAAACTCTCTTTACATAAAGGGAGATTTCATTTATAATGTATATATATTGTTCTATATGATAAAGGAATAATAACATCAAAACCCAGCAAGGTGAGATTATGAAAAAAGGAAAAAACACGGCTGGCGCCGTGGGAAACACCAATGGAGCAGGCAAAGCATTGAAGCTTGATTATGGTCAGACCTTCAAGGTTGGACTTGCATTTGCAGGCATCATTCTTTTCTGGAATGCTTATGACTTTGTCATCCCCCTTCTTCTTGAACAGACCTATGGCTTGCCCGACTCATTGCGTGGCTTCATTATGGGTCTTGACAATCTGTTGTCCTTGTTTATGCTTCCACTGTTTGGCAAGCTCAGCGACAACGCCAAGGGCAAGCTGACAAAGAAATTTGGCAGACGCACTCCCTTCATTGTCATAGGCACAATATGTGCCATTATCCTCATGGTGTTTGTGCCAGTGGTGACCCTTGGTCAACAAGCAGTTGCAGATGACTATACAGCATCCATTAAGGCCGAGCTGAACAATCCCGAGTGGATGAGAGAGCATCTCGGTCAATGGTATGACAATGCAGTGGCTGGCAAGGGTGACTATTATGAGGTTGACCTTGAATATCTTGAAAACAACAATATGACAAGAGAGGACTTTGTCAGCATCAGATACGATGATCAGCTGGTGACCAAAAAGACCTTTCCCCTCTTCGGCAAGGACGTATATTACTATCGTGTCAATGGCGAGGATGTTGAAATCACCGATATGACTGCACAAGCTCCAGACGGTCGCACCTATGAGGAGATCTTGAAGGGCAACCAAAACTACAACAAGTTTGTGGCAAGCTCAATCAACGGATATATCAGTGACGGAATATACGACAATCACACCACATCAAAGTCTGGTATAAGCAGTCTTGCTGTGTATATGGTCATATTGCTCCTTGTCCTTGTGGCAATGGCAAGCTTTAGAAGCCCAGCAGTTGCACTTATGCCCGACGTGACTCCAAAGCCACTGCGTTCACAAGCCAATGCAATCATCAATCTATGTGGTGGAGCAGGTGGTGCAATCTCGTTCCTCATTTACACAATCGTCCTTGGTGGAGCAAGACTCCACAACTATGTCATCATATTCGGCTCTGTCGCAGGTGGTATGTTTCTACTTTTGGCAGCCTTTATTGCTCTCGTCAATGAAAGGAAAATGGTCAAGAGATGCGAGGAAATCTGCAAGGAATACGGCATTGACGACTTTGAGGAGCAGGAGAACAAGAATGAAGCTCCCGAGCCTGCAATGGATGAGGGCGTAGATATCACTGAAAGAGAAGCTGAAACAACAGAAACAATAGAATGTAATGAGGCGGCGGATATTGAGGAGAGTGAAGAGAAAGCGCAAATCTCACCCGAGGTCCTTGAAATCGCCAGGGCAAAGACTGCCAAGAGAAAATCACCAAAGGAATGGTGGTCATCAAAGAGTGCAGAGGAAAGACAACGCCTCAAATCCTTCTGGCTTATCCTTGCATCAATCTTTATGTGGT
This sequence comes from Clostridia bacterium, assembly GCA_017507205.1. Taxonomy (GTDB): domain Bacteria; phylum Bacillota; class Clostridia; order Christensenellales; family CAG-917; genus RGIG4097. Next base: position 1,245 of record JAFWBH010000094.1, on the reverse strand, counting down.
TTATGGGCTACAACGCAGTGTCCTCAAACCTTTCTGTCTACACAACCAAAGCACTCAACCTCAGCGCAAGTCTGTCTGGACTCATCTCTGGTGTCAGCATGCTGGTCAGTGCAGTGGCGTTCATCCCCGTAGGCTATATGGCAGCAAAAATAGGCAGAAGAAAGTCAATCATCGTAGGCTTTGCCCTCGCAGTGCTGTCCTTCATCCTCGTCTGCTTTGCTGTGCGTCCCAATGACAATGAAACAATCCCCACAGTGCTGTTCACATTGTTCTACCTCATCGCAGGCTTCGGGCTCATCATCGCCAACGTCAACACGTTCCCCATGGTCACAGAGCTGTCCACAGCCGAAACAGTTGGACAATATACAGGATATTACTATGTGGCAACAATGTCAGCACAAGCCATCACACCAATGATCGGTGGCGCAGTTATGGAAGCAGGTCAAGACAAATACCTCTTCCTGTATAGTGCAGCATGCATCGTCCTGGCCATCGTCCTTATGTGCTTCGTCAAGCATGGCGACAGCAAAAAAATCCCCACCGGCAAAAAGCTGACCAAAGAGGAGAAGAAGCAGATACGTCTTGAAACTCTTGACAATATGGACTAAAAACAAAAAGCCGACCAGTTGGTCGGTTTTTTAAATGAAATGAAATCTATGATTTCGTGAAATTTCGCTCTGCTCAATGAAATCCAACAAGTTGCATGAAATGACACATGCGTGTCGTTGTGGTAAAAAAAGGCTAAACAACGTTTTAGTGTTTACTATTTTAATATGTTCCTTCAATAATTTTAACCTAAGTAAAAAGGCACTTTAAAGTGCCTTTTTTGATTGTTTAATATGCGTATGTGATATTTTATATCCAAATCAACCACAATGCACCAAGGGTGCAATTCATGGAGCAAAGCGAGAAATCATGGCAAAGCCAATTCATGCAACACGTTGCAATTCATAAAAAAAGACACTCAACCGAGTGTCTTTTTGTTTCAGTTGATTACAGGGCTTGGTCGCCGAATTTGATGACGCCTGTTTTGCGCATAAGCTCGCTGACACCAAGGCTGACGCCGGCTGGTATGATGAAGAGGCAGAGGACAATGCCGAGGCCAAGCTTCCAATCATCAATGACGCCTTGTGATGCACCGATGGTGCCGAAGAGTCCAACAAGGCCTGATGTGCCCATGCCACCACCTGATGCATTGCATCTGAGGTCCAGGAGCACTGCCACAAGTCCACTGACTGCGCTTGC
>JAFWBH010000093.1 GCA_017507205.1 Clostridia bacterium | reverse complement strand
GTAGTAGGGTATGTGCTCCTCAACCACCGGGGCATCAATCTCTGGGGCAAGGACTTGATTTCCTTGTCCGTTGTCGGCAGAGGCCTCGTTGTCTTGCTTCTTCAAATATAGTGCGTCATACAATACATAGCTTCCAACAGCCACAGAGCAGAGGAGAATAATTGCCAACCATTTTGCTAAAGTTTTTTGTTTTTGCATAAGTCACCTGTTGCAATGCTATCACAGATGATTTTCACAATTTTTCCGTTGGTGTCAGAAAACATTTTTCTCATAGGTGGAAGGGAGAGAGTTTTGTCGATTTCGTGGACAAGCCGTTTCATTTCGCTTTCATACAGCACTCTGCCACCATATTTTTTTGCAAGTATTGCGTTGTCAAGCTGGTCTCCTCTTGATGTGCCCTTGGGGAGAGGAATGAACAGCGCCTTTTTTTCAAGGGCAGACAGCTCTGCAACGGCAGTTGCTCCTGCGCGTGATAAAACTACATCGCTGACAGCGTAAAGCTCGCCCATATTGTCTGCGTAGGGCATTGGAATATATCTGTCAGTTTTTGACGGGACAAAATCTCCACTTTTGCCATATATGTGAAGGACAACGTATTTTTTTGTAAGAAGCTTGATCTTTTCACTTATTGCATTGTTTATGGTCCTAGCACCAGATGAGCCACCCACCACCAGCAAAACAGTGTCGTTTTTTGATATATTCAGCTTTCTCCTTGCATGCTCCTTGTCAACGCCAAGAATGTCATCGCGCACAGGCACTCCAACAAACTCGCCCTTTGTCTGAGGATTTGAGGTGAGGATCTTGCCCCTCACAGCCTTGCCGATTTTGTTGGCAAGCCCAAGAGTGAGGTCAGACTCGTGACAGAAAAGAGGTGTTTTGCCGTGAGCAAGGACAAGAGGCAAGGATACAAAGCCCCCCTTTGCAAAAACCACATCGGGCTTTAAGGCCTTCAAAAGCTTTTTGCCCTGTGAAAATGATTTTATCAATACAAAAGGAATTTTCACATTGTTTGAAAGTGCTTTAAAGGACATGCCTCTGACAAATTTTACAGCTGGAAGTGAATGGTATTCAATCCCTAATTCATCACACAATCGCTTTTCAAGAGTGTCACCCTCGCCACCGACATAAACAATCTGAAAGCCCTCTTTTTTGAGAGCAGGGATGAGGGCGAGATTTGGATAAATATGCCCTCCAGTGCCACCACCAGTAAGAATAATTTTTGCCATAATAAAATTTTATGCCCTTTCTTTGAAAATGGTTTCAAAAAATAAATTGTTATTTTGGCAAATGTAAGAAAATTGTAAGAAATTATATGGGTTTTTGTAAAAGTAGTATGCCATATTCAAAATTGGAGAAATTCAATGGGATAAAGAATGGATGGAAAAAATGTCCAAATAACCACCATTTATTGTTGAAAAAAATGACAAACTATGTTATACTTGGTTATGTTTTTAGTGCTCGCGCATTCTATGCGTATGCGTGAGGACAACTTATCACATTTGGCAGGTATTTTATGTCAGCAGCAAAAACTTACAATGCAGAGCAAATTCAGGTTCTTGAAGGTCTTGACGCAGTAAGAAAGCGTCCCGGTATGTATATCGGCACAACAGGCAACAAGGGCTTGCACCACATTTTGTGGGAAATCATAGATAACAGCGTTGACGAGGTTGCCAACGGCTTTGGTGACACCGTCACAATTCAGCTTCTTGACAATTGTGTTGCAAGAGTCAGTGACAACGGCAGAGGTATGCCTGTTGACAAGCATCCCAAGCTGAAAATAAGTGGTGTTG
>JAFWBH010000092.1 GCA_017507205.1 Clostridia bacterium | reverse complement strand
CTATAAAAGCCTTCAAGCCATTTAGAGTCTGCAAAGGACATCCTTTGAAGAAGCAGACCAACCACCTTTTCATTGCCGTCAACAAATGCCCATCGCACAAGCCTTTGAAGATCCTCGTTGTTGTCAAGAGCATTGTCAAAATCATCCTTTGACAGCTTTGAATATTCCTCTAGCAGCTTATAGCGTCTGAATCTTTCTGTGTGTGGCACTTTAAGATTTGGCATCATCTGCACATACTCAACCTCGTCTATGCCGGTGTCATATAGGTCAAGATAATAGTCGGCAGGAGCATAATCTCCATAGATGTCAAGGACTGTCCTCATAACTCTTTTTGCCTCTGCCTTTTGCCCCACATTATACAATGCTTGCGAGAGCCATATAAGTCCATTTGGTTGCAGAGGAAGGTGTTTAAGTGCCTTTTGCGTGTAGATAATCACGTGGCTGTGCATATTGAGGCTTACAAGCAAAGGAAGAATGATGAGTATCTCTTCAAGGCGATTGTAGTCCTTTTTCAATATTTCCTCAACCACCTCATATGCCTCGGTATTGCGTTCCTCAATCATCAGTGCTGTGGCAAGGGTGCTTCGGCCACTGAGGCTGTCCTCCTTTTCAAGCATACCCTTTGCCTCGTAGATGACTCGGTCAACATCATTCTTCATCATATATGCAACGAGGGTGATGTGATTGGCTGCATCTCTTGCCTTGCTGGACTTGTCAACCTTTTCAGCAAGGGCAATGGCTCCGTCAAAATCTCTCTCTTGAATGCGAGCATATGCCTTTTCAATCAGTTGCTCATAATATTCATCGGGAGTTTTTGAAACAAGGTGGAAGGGATTGAGCCTCTCCTCTCTGTTTTCGAGGACTGACGGGTCAAAATCGTCACCAAAATAGCGCATATAGTATGCCACAACCTCAAGCATGCCAAGGTCAAGGAAATTGTGTGCAAGCTTATAAAAAATGCGATCCTCCTGCTCTGGCGTAGGCTTTGCCACCAAAGCACGATAAAAGATCGCATTTGAAATCTGATGTGCGCCTAAATCGGCGTAAATGCTGGCAAGCTTAATCTTCGCTTCTACACAAGAATCGTCTTGAACAAGGGCTTTTTTCAGATATTTCACTGCCCCTTCGGTGTCGCCATCAGCAAGCTTTTTGTCTGCAAGGGCGACAAGCTCGTCTTGAGTGAGCTTGAGATCAAGTATATTTGCCATTATTTCTTCTTTTTCTTTTTAGGGTTTTGGAATTGTTGCTTTTGTTGAGGCTTCTTCTTTGCAGTGTAGTCTGCTTGTTGTTGGAAGCTGCTCTTTTGTGCCTTTCTTGAGTCTGAAAGGTTTTTCTTTTCAACATCGTGCTTGAGCATTCTGCACTTCACCATTCCTCTATCTGCCATTGCCACCCACAAAAGTGAGAACAATGAGAAGCCAAATGCCACCATAATGAGATAGACAAGGATGTTGGTGGGGAATCCCATCACAAAGAACAATACGAAGGGAGCAATTGTCACCACGGTAAGCACAGGAGCAAACACAAGGTTGTTCATGAGAATGACCACTGCGTTTTTGAACACTTGACCAAAGGTCAAATCGTGGGTGACTGTAAGGCCCATCATAATGAAAAGCACTGCAAGCACTGGGAATGCGATGACTGCAGGAATGATTGCCAAGCAATAATCAAGTGCAGTGGCACCCCCCAATTGTTGTGCACTCAAAAGCTTCAATATTGAAATGCCGATGCCACCCAGCACTCCTGCTGTCAGTGTGCCGAGCAACAAATATTTCCACCAATGCTTCTTGAAGCCCAAGAAGAAGGTGCGAATTGAATACTTGTAGGTTTCTTGAAAGAATGCTCTCTTTGCTGCATACATCAAGCCTGAAAGGAAGGGAGATGCGATGATGCAAGCGCCAAGTGCGATGAGCATAATGTAAACCTTCACCTCACCATAAAGCTTGCTGACACTTTCTTGTATGCTGTCACCAACGCCGGGATATCCAACGCCGATGCCTGCCATAAAGTTGTAGTTGCCACCAAGAAGATGGTCACTAAGATAATATTCACCAAGAAGTGTGCCTACGATGAAAAGAAGTGAGATTGCCAAGAACCAAATCGTAGTCTTGAACAAAACACTCATTTCGCCTCTTGAAACAGCAAAGGCTCTCTTGAAGAATGTGTCAGGATATGCCTTGGGTGCAGGGGCTGCCTCTGTCATGCCAGCAGCAACCACCTTTCTCTTTTCCTCTGGTTCAACAACATGCTCTGCATCTGTGAACAGCTTGGAAAGCAAAAACTTTGGTTGTCTTTCTTTGGGTTGTTTGTATTGAGTTGCCATATTGACTCCTAATTCTAGATAGTAGCATTTTACACCAACTTTGATTAAATATCAAATGAAAACACAAAAATATGTCTTTTATAATAAAATAAATTATAAATCTCAACAAATTTTGCAATTTTGCGTCAATAATTTGACATTTTGCAATGTTTATGAGTATATTTTTTTGGTAGGAGAATTGTATATGAAAAAATTCAACATCGCAGTTGTGGGCGCAACAGGCATGGTCGGCAACAAGTTCCTTGAGGTCCTTGAGGAAAAAAATCTGCCTGTGGACAGCTACTATCTTTTTGCTTCATCAAGAAGCGCAGGCAAGAAAATTGACTTTGTGGGCAAGTCTCACACCGTCATTGAATTGACTGCTGACAATATTCGCAGTCTTAAAGGCAAAATTGATTTTGCCCTCTTCTCTGCTGGCGGTGGGGTTTCAAAGGAATTTGCACCTATATTTGTTGAAATCGGTGCAACTGTTGTTGACAACTCATCTCAATGGCGTATGGATGAGAATGTGCCCCTTGTTGTCCCCGAGGTCAACTCAGAGGATGTCAAATGGAGCAAGGGCATCATCGCCAACCCCAACTGCTCAACAATTCAAGCTGTTGTGGCATTGAAGCCACTCTATGATAAATACGGCATCAAGCGCATCATCTATTCAACCTATCAAGCAGTGTCTGGCGCTGGCGTTGCTGGCTACAATGACTTGAAGAATGGTGTCAATGGTGAAGCTCCAAGCAAATTCCCCCATCCTATTGCATTCAACATCCTTCCTCACATTGATGTTTTCACAGAGAGTGGCTACACCAAGGAAGAGATCAAGATGATTGAGGAAACAAAAAAGATTTTACACGACAAAGACCTGCGTATCACTGCAACAACAGTGCGTGTGCCTGTATATCATGGCCATAGCGAGTCCATCAACGTGGAATTCAAGTCACCCTGCACAAGAGATGGCGTTGTTGAAGCCCTCAAAGGCTTTGACGGCATCATTGTTGAGGATGACACAGCATCCAACCTCTACCCTATGCCTATCAACGCAGAAAACCACGATGAAGTGTTTGTAGGTCGTATTCGCATTGACGACAGCGTTGAAAGTGGTGTCAATCTGTGGGTGGTGGCAGACAACATAAGAAAAGGAGCAGCGACAAACGCAGTGCAAATTGTTGAGTTGCTTATAAAAAATCACTTGGAGGCATAGCCTATGGTGAAAGGAACGTCAACAGCACTTATCACTCCCTTTACAAATGATAAGATTGATTTTGACGCCCTAGAAAAGCTCCTTGAATTTCAGCTTAATGGTGGAGTGAACTCCCTTGTTGTCCTTGGCACCACTGGCGAGCCGGCAACAATGTCAAGAGAAGAAAAAATATCAGTTGTGCAGTTTGTGGTTGACTTTGTCAAGGGCAGACTGCCTATCATAGTTGGTGCTGGATCCAATTCCACATCACAAGCCATTGAAAATGCACTGCTCTTCACCGATTTGGGTGCAGACGGACTTTTGATGGTGACACCTTACTACAACAAATGCACACAAGCAGGTCTTGTGGCTCATTTTACAAAAGTGGCAGAGAAAATTTCTCTGCCTATTATTTTATACAATGTCCCCGGTCGCACGGGGGTCAATATGCTCCCCGACACCTTTTCCACCCTTGCTGAAATTGACAACATTGTCGCAGTCAAGGAAGCCAGTGGCAATATGGCGCAGGTTATGGATATTTTCCAGAAATGCGGCGACCGGATCGACGTATATTCCGGTGAAGACGGGCTGGTCGTCCCCATGCTGGCCATGGGAGGCATGGGCTGCATCAGTGTTATGTCCAACGTGGTGCCTTCTCTCTGCGTGGAAATGACCCGCCGGTTTTTTGCCGGGGACATTGCGGGCGCGGCGCAGCTGCAGTGCCGGCTTCTGCCGCTGGTTGGCTCCCTGTTCTGCGAGGTCAATCCCATCCCCGCAAAGGCTGCCGTATCCGCCATGGGTTTCGGGCAGGAGCATATCCGTCTTCCTCTTACCCCTATGGAGGATGCAAACCGGATCAAGCTTTTTGAACATATGAAAGAGTTAGGAGTAGAGATATGAAAGCAATACTGTGCGGTGCCAACGGCGCCATGGGCAAACTGATCGACGGCATCCTCGGTGAAGAGGTCATTGGTCGTGTCAGCATTGACGGTGAAAACAATGTCCCCAAAACATTTCAGGAATTGGGCATCGTCCCCTGTGACGTAGTCATCGATTTTTCCCACCACAGCGCCGTTTCTGATGTCCTGGCCTACGCCAAAGCTGTTGGCTGCGCCGCGGTGATCGGCACCACCGGACACACACCGGAAGAAAAAGAACTGATCTATGAAGCAGCCGGATCCATTCCCGTTTTCTATAGCGGAAACATGAGTCTTGGCATCGCCGTGCTGTGCCGGCTGGCTAAGGAAGCCGCCGCTTTCTTCCCCGATGCGGACATTGAGATCGTGGAAGTGCATCATAACCGCAAAGTAGATGCTCCCAGCGGAACGGCGCATATGCTGTTCCAGGCCGTGAAGGAAGTCCGTCCGGATGCCGTTGCGCATTGCGGCCGCGCCGGTGAAGGCAAACGTGAGAAGAACGAAATCGGCATTGCTTCCCTGCGTCTGGGAAATGTGGTAGGCGTTCACGAGGTCCACATCTATACCGGCTCCCAAAGCCTGACCCTGCGCCATGAAGCCATCACCCGCAGCATGCTGGCGGAGGGCGGTGTAGAAGCTGCCCGCTTCATCTGCGGCAAGCCGGCCGGACTGTACACTATGGCGCAGCTGCTGGAGGAAAAGTGATGCGTGTATGGCACATGAGCGGTGCGGGAAACGATTTTGCCGT
>JAFWBH010000091.1 GCA_017507205.1 Clostridia bacterium | reverse complement strand
GTGGTTTTGCCACTGCCTGTGCCACCACAAAATCCAATGATAAGTCTTTCCATGTTGCTTTCCTTTATCTTTTGATTTTTGATTTTATCCCTTGTTTTGACTTAGGTATAAATACCTCTTGCCTCTTGCTCACGTCTTGCCTTCAACCAGCACTTCTTGCACATTGCAACATATCTTTCGTTGCCACCTATGCAAAGCTGATCTCCTGTGAACACAACGTTGCCATTGCCGTCAAGACGTGCATTGACTGTTGCCTTGTCACCACATTTGCAGACAGATTTGATTTCTGTGATTGAATCTGCAATTTCAAACAGGCGTCTGCTTCCGGGGAAAAGATGTGTGAGGAAGTCTGTTGACAAGCCAAAGCAAAGGACAGGGATGTTGAAATCCATAACCACCTGACTCAGCTGGTCAACCTGATCGGGATGAAGGAATTGACACTCGTCAACGATGATGACATCACAGTCTTTATACTGGTTTTTGTAGAGGTCAAAAAGGTTGATGCTTTCAGCAACAGTGATTGCCTCTGCAGTCAATCCAATGCGTGATTTGACAATGGTTGCACCATCGCGATTGTCTGTTGATGGTTTCACCAAAAGGACTTTCATCCCACGTTCTTCATAGTTAAACTTCGTGATCAGTGCTTGAGCTGTTTTTGAACAGCCCATTGCTCCAAACTTAAAATACAGCTTTGCCATCACTCAACCCTCTCAAATACAAGAGGTCTTTCCTCAGGTTTTTCTGCTCCTATTTCAGTTGATTTCATAAATCTGTCAACTGCACTCTGGAAGCGATTTTCATCATTTGTATACATCACTGCAATGACGTCACCCTTTTCAACCTTATCGCCAGTTTTCTTCACGAGGGTAATGCCTGCACTGTAATCAATGTCCTCTTCCTTGGTGTTTCTGCCTGCGCCAAGAAGGAGTGATGCTATGCCGTAGCCCTCTGTGTCAACACGGACAATATATCCACTCCTGTCTGCCTTGACCTCACGGCTATATTTTGCCTTTTCAAACAGCTCGGGATTGTAGATGACTCTCTCATCTCCATGCTGTGCCTTGACCATTTTTGCAAGAGTTTCAAGAGCTGAGCCGTCTGCGATTGACCTCTTGACCATTGCCTCGCACTCTTCCATTGTGCCCTTGCCTGCAAGATAAATCATATTTGTTGCAAGGATAAGGCAAACCTCGGTGAAGTCCTCAGGGCCGTTGCCGTTGAGGGTGTTGATTGCTTCAATAACCTCAAGGCTGTTGCCAATGTTTGCACCAAGAGGTCTGTCCATATCGGTGATAAGGGCAAGCATCTTTTTGCCTGCACTCTTGCCAATGTCAACCATAATGCTTGCAAGCCGTGCGCTTTCTTCGACTGTCTTGCAGAAGGCTCCACTGCCTGTCTTGACGTCAAGGACTATGCAATCATCGTCTGCAGCAAGCTTTTTGCCCATAATTGATGATACGATGAGGGGCAAGCAGTCAACTGTTGCTGTCACGTCACGGAGTGCATACAGCTTTTTGTCTGCAGGAGCAAGCTCGTGTGATTGACCAACAATGCACACACCCAAATCATTGACGATCTTGATAAACTCCTCTTCGCTGAGGTCTGTCTGGAAGCCGGGGATTGCTTCAAGCTTGTCAATTGTGCCACCGGTGTGTCCAAGCCCCCTACCACTCATTTTGGCAACCTTGACACCCAAGGATGCAACGATGGGAGCAACAACAAGGCTTGTCTTGTCGCCAACGCCACCAGTTGAGTGCTTGTCAACTCTGATGCCGTCAATATTTGAAAAGTCAAGAGTGACACCACTGTCACGGACTGCAAATGTCAAGGCTCTGGTTTCATCAAGATTCATACCCTTATAGTAAACAGCCATCAAAAATGCTGATGCTTGATAATCTGGGATTTCTCCTTTGACATAGCCGTCAATGAAAAAATGGATTTCCTGCTCGGTGAGAGCAAGACCGTCACGCTTCTTTTTGATAATGTCATACATTCTCATAAAATTTTCTCCATTTTGAGTGATGTGATAGTTATTTACGAAAAGCCAATGTTATTGGCTCTTAGCCAATATATTATACAACAAAAAAAGCCATTTGAAAAGACCCAATTTTTCATCTTTTGTTTCACAAAAGAAAAACCGATATTCTATCCAAATCTAAAAACTGAAATATCCACCACTTTCCAGCATTCTAAACCTCTAAACAGGCAAAATAATATTTTTTGTATTTTGCTTGAATTTGATAGAAAAACCATATTTTCAATCGGTTGATTATTGACCTAACAACGTATCAGTGGTATAATGTTGAAAAAGATTTAAAGGTATTCATTATGAAAAAATTGAACAAAAAACAAATCTTGACGCTGGCTATTGTGGCTGTTGTGCTTATTGTTGTGGGTGCAACTGCTGTTTTGGTTGGCACTTACGTCACAGGCTGGTCTGGCTTCCATTTTTATGCAAAGCCCGAGGCAAATGACATCAAAATCGCCTGCGTTGGTGACAGCATAACCTATGGCTTTGGAGTCACAGACTATGGCAACAAAAACTACCCCAAACAGCTTGACACTCTCCTTGGTGACGGCTATTGTGTCAACAACTATGGTCATAGTGGTGCAACGGTGCAAGAAAAGGGCGACCAACCTTATTACGAATATGGCGAATACAAGGCAAGCCTTGAATTTGATGCCGACATCCTCATTTTGATGATGGGCACCAATGACACCAAGCCATACAATTGGGTTGATGCAGACACCTTCAAGGCAGAATACTTGAAGCTTATCAGCAAGTATACAGAGAAAAATCCTGACATCCGTGTCATTCTTTGCACACCTGCCACATCATATATGGTTGATGAAAATGAAGAAGGACTTACAAGCTTTGACATCTGTCCTGATAGATGCGATGAGATTGCTTCAATTGTCCGTGACATCTGTGACGAAAATGGCTTTGAGCTTGTTGACATCAACACCTTGACCAAGAACAATCCATCACTTTTTGTTGATGATATGGTGCATCCAAATCAAGACGGTGCCACCCACATTGCCAAGTCAATATATGAGTATCTTATGAGCACTCAACAAGCATAATCAACACTTGATATAGTTCAAAAACGACTTTAAAACATCATTCTTGCAAAATAAAAGCACTTGCGTTGACAAGTGCTTTTTGTTTGATTTTGCTTTTTTACAACATATCTGTCCTATGCTTTTCTGCGTCATTTTTTTTGGCTTGGGCAAAAAATAAAGTGCAGTTTTCACTGCACTTTTTTGTTGAATTGCTTACTTGCCTTGTCTTGAATAATAGTCCTCAATTGCAAGCTTGATTGCCTCTTCTGCAAGGACTGAGCAATGAATCTTTTGAGGTGGGAGTCCTTCAAGAGTTTCAATGACGTCTGAATTTTTGATCTTCAAGGCTTCCTCAATTGTCTTGCCGATGATCATTGCTGTTGCTGTTGATGATGAAGCAACTGCTGCTGCACAACCGAAAGTTTTGAATTTTGCGTCCTTGATGATGCCATCTTCAATGAGCATTGTGATTTGCATTATGTCTCCGCAATTTTCATTGCCGACTGTGCCGATTGCATTATAGTTTTCAACTTCCCCTACGTTTTGAGGATTTTGAAATGCTTGCATTACTTTTTCGTTGTACATATTTATCTCCAATTACTATTTTACTGTTTTGATTGTTGAGGCTGTGGGGTGATAGAGGGGGGACATTGCTCTCAATCTTGCCACGATTGACACCACCTGCTCCACTGCGTAGTCCACTTGCTCAACGGTGTTGCTCTTGCCAAATGAGAAACGGATTGTGCCGTGTGCTGTGCCAACGGGGACACCAATTGCAAGAAGTGTTCTGCTTGGCTCAAGGCTTCCTGATGAACAAGCCGAGCCAGATGATGCACACACTCCGGCAAGGTCCAGAGAGTATAGGATACTCTCGCCCTCAATATATCTGAATGAAAAGCTTGCGTTGTTGGGCAATCTCTTGTCGTAGTCCTTTGCCTTGGGTCCGTTGAAATAGATTTCATCAACCTGCTCACAGATCTTTTCAACAAATCTGTTTCTCAGTGACGCCACATATTCATTGTTCCTTTCAAGATTTTCAAGGGCGACCTCAAGGGCCTTTGCCATGCCGACAACTGCTGGCACGTTGGTTGTGCCACCACGATTGGTGCGTTCCTGCTCTCCACCGATGATGAGCTTTTCAATCTTCAAGCCACTGCGAATATACAAGCCACCAATGCCCTTTGGTCCGTAGAATTTGTGGCCAGAGAAGGACAGCATATCAACACCCAAGTCCTTCACGTCATATCTTACTGCGCCTGTTGCTTGCACTGCGTCTGTGTGGAAAAGCACTTTGTGCTTGTGTGCCACCTCACACAGCTCCTTGATTGGCTCTATTGTGCCGATTTCATTGTTGGCATACATTATGCTCACCAAAATCGTGCTGTCCTTGATTGCATTTTCAAGACTTTCTGCTGAAACAAATCCCTCTGAATCAACATCAAGATATGTCACCTCAAAGCCAAATTTTTCAAGCTGTTTGCATGTGGCGTATATTGCAGAATGCTCAATCCTTGTGGTGACGATGTGGTTGCCCTTGTCCTTAAGTGCAAAGGCTGTGCCCTTCAACGCCCAGTTGTCTGCCTCAGTGCCACCTGATGTAAAATAAATCTCATTGGGCTTTGCACCCAGTGATTTTGCAATGCTTTGACGTGCTTCGAGGACTGCCCCTGCTCCATCTCTGCCAAATCCGTGTTGGCTGTTGGCATTGCCAAATTGGTCTGAAAAATAGGGATACATGGCATCAAACGCCTCTTTTGACAGGGGCGTTGTTGCTGCATGATCCAAATAAATTCTTTCCATATTATTCTTCATCAATTGTAAATACTGCGTTATGATAGACGTTTTGCACGTCGTCATGCTCTTCGAGCTTGTCAATCATCTTCATAAGTGTCACTTGTTGCTCTTCTGTGGGGTTGGCTTCCATATCAGGAATCATATCCACTGCTGCTGACAAGATTTTGACACCGTTTTCTTCAAGGCTTTGACGAACTGCTTGAAGGTCTGATGATGCTGTGATGACTTCAAAGACCTCATCGTCTTCTGTGAGGATATCCTCTGCGCCTGCATCAAGTGCC
>JAFWBH010000090.1 GCA_017507205.1 Clostridia bacterium | reverse complement strand
GATGTCGATGAGATTGTGGTCGTAAGCTTTGAGCTTGATTCTAATTTTTTGTCCAGCCATTATTTAGCCTCCTAGATATTTAACACTTATCCGTGTGTGTCTTTTATTTTTTTATCGCCGATTTCCCGGCGAAAACAGTGCCCAGCGAGGACACAGCGCGACTAGAATACAAGTTTTGACAGTGTTTGTCAAGCAAAAAATCGCACTTTTTCAAAAAAAGTCTAAATAATGTAAAAAAATTACACCTTTTAATATATTTATAGGAGTGAATAAGCAAAAATCGCCCCCTTTGCCCACCCTGTAACAAAAGCAGACAAGAGACAATTTCTGACGAGAAAAACAATAAAAAAAGAAAAAAATAAGGTTATGCTGAAATGTTTAAGCAGAGCTATGACTTAATAAAATCCGTAGGGGAGATTTGCGAATCTCCCGTTAACCCCAACATAACGACACACAGTGTCAAATCACGCACTTTTGTGTATTTCACTACCAACAGGCTCCTTCCGAGAGGGAACTGTCATCATAGACGACTGAGGGAGAACGCGTCAACTCCCACCACAATGTCTGTAAGACAATTTACAACGTGCAACATCAAATCATGACACAGCAGTGTCAATTCATGGAGTAAAGCGAGAATTCATTATAACCTCATCTCAGGCACTTTCCTGTCAGCGCATCTTGATAAATGAGCCAATAACCTCTGCCCTCTTCTCCCCCGTCAGAAAGCCACACAGCAAAGTCTGCGATTTCAACAGGTGGCATATTTTTGTCTGTTGATGGCACTCCATAGCAGATGTATGACACCGTATCACCATCAAGGACAAGTCCCACAACATAGTAGCCGTCAGAGGTGTTGATGCGCACCCAACGGCTGTTTGGCACAAGATTGTTCAAGGTGTCCTCTTCGGGATAACAGACAAAAATTTCATCTATCTGTGGCTTGACAGAAAGATAAAAATTGCTCCCGTCAAATTGCACAGAGTCAAAGGAAAATATCTTGGCTTCCTCTTCCTTTACCTCTCCATTTGACTGCTGACTTACTATATCATTCTCGTTTTTCTGACAACCAAATTGCTCAGCCTCATAACTGCATTTTTGAGCAGAAAAGCTCTCTCTGCTTCTCGCAAAATTTTCTTCAATTTTCTCATCATAATTAACGGCAATTTTCTCATCATTTTTTTGACCAAAATTTGTCGAAAAATTGCCTTGCATTTCTTGGGTCAATTCACCAGAATTTTCCTCGCTAACTTGACCTTGCTTTTCTCGGTTAATTTGACCAATATCACTCGCCTTATTTTCAACAAGCTCATCTCCTGTTCTATCTTGACTTTCAAGGTCTAATTCACACCTTTCTGCAAGTGCCTTCAACGCCTTGATTTTGGGTGTTCTGCCAGTGCTTCCAGCATAGCCTTTGCCATCTGCCAACAGCAACAAATCTATGTCTTTTTCTGCATAAACACGCACTTTATATTCATTTTTATTGTGTTTAAGTGGCTGTTTTGTAATTTTATTGCCAAAGGCATACAACACGCCATTTGTCAATTTTATACCTTCAGCAAGGCAAATATCTGCCTCATTTTTTTCACGATTTACACTCATTTTCAGATGTGTTTTGTCGCCATTTTCAGAGGATAAAATCACCACATATTTTTCAATTTTCATACATATTTTCTCCCTTGAATATGCTATGAATATGACCTTCAAATTATGACATTTTTCTTAAAATTTCATCACTTAAATTTTGTCTAAATATCGTTCTTTATTAATTTCAAAAATTCAATATATTTTGCCTCTCATTCTATCACAAAAAGCAATAAAAAAAGCCCGACAAAAGTCGAGCTTTTCATGTGTTTGTTTTGTTCATTTTTAATTTTTTATTTCTTCAAGTTTTACATCATAAGTCAACAAAATATCAACCAATTCTTTGGGCTTTTTTGTTCTTACTGAAATTTGGGATTCTTCTGTTTTAATTTTTATAAGATAATATCCTGAAGCTATTTTTTTGTAGGAATATGTCATGCCATTAGTCAATCTAAAATCCTTTTTTCCAACTATTGATTTGGTTGTTAATATATCGTCTTGAATTGAAACCGAATACACCATCACATATATAAAGCCATACAGAGCATATAAAACAACAGCACCCACCAAACACAGCAGCACAATCACTTTTGTATCAATGTCGGCTCCATCTCTTATTCCCAGCACAATCGCACTCGCAACAGCCATAAGCAAGGTAATAAAGAGTGGGATAAACCGTTTGCCAAATTCCTTCATATTATCTTCAAATAGAACCTTATTCACAAATGTCTCCTCTAAAATTCGTGGCTCAATCTGACATAATCTTCAAGAGAAAGGGCTTCACCTCTGACTTTTTCATCAAGTCCTGCTTTATTAAGTCTTTCTGTTGCCTCTTGTTTTGAGATGCCAAAGGTTGCATTGAGGTTGTTGACCAATGTTTTTCTTCTCATGGCAAATGCACTGCGCACGATTTTGTGGATGAGATTTTTGTTTTCTCCCTCAAGCTTTGTGCGATCAATGTCAATGCGCACCACTGCGCTGTCAACATTAGGTGCAGGATAAAACATATTTCTCCCCACCTTTCTGGTGATTGTAGCTCCACCTCTCAACAAAACTGCAAGGGTCACTGCCGAGTAATCTGCTGTGTTTGGCTTTGCCACCAGCCTCAAACCAACCTCTTCTTGCACCATAATTGTAAGAGATGTGACAGGAAGCTCGCTCTCAAGAAAGCGCATAATAAGGGGTGTGGTGATATAGTATGGCAGATTTGCCACCACTTTAAAATCACCGGTGCCAATGATATCTTGAAGCTCATTGTCCTTCATCTTCAAAACATCACGGAAAATCACCTCAACATTGTCAACTCCCTGCAATGAAAGTGCGTGGACAGGCTCAAGGTTTTTGTCCACCTCAAAGGAATAGACCTTTTTTGCCACAGATGCAATCTGCTTTGTGAGAGTGCCTGCTCCTGTGCCTATTTCAACAACAACATCATCCTCTGTGACACCACTGTCAGCAACGATGCCCTTCAAAAGATTTGTGTCTGATATAAAGTTTTGACCAAGTGCCTTGTTAAACCTGAAAGATGTTGCTTGCAGAAGGTCCTTCATTTTCATTTCCATATTTTACCTATTGCTATTGCGCATACCCGTGAGGGTGTTGCACATATTAAGATTGTGCCAAAGATGAAAAACTCCAAAGCACAAAGGACAAAGGGGACAACCAATCGGTTGTCCTTCACTTATTCCCTGATAGTTTCACGGACACGATATTTTGCGCCCAATTTCTCTGCCAATAATCGACAGCTTTCAATCTCCTCTTCACCGATAAAATCGACAACTGTGAGAGTGGTGTCAATGCCATTTTCAACACAGCCCTTTACAAATTCTATCATTGCATAAAAGGCATCCTCACCATACCTGCTTCTGCATATCTCTTGATAAAGCTCGGGGTATGATGCGTTGAGTGAAATTGAAACGGAGTCAATATATTTTGAAATGAGCTGTGGTATATCATTTCGCTTGTTCCAAAGTCCACCAAGCCCATTTGTGTTGAGTCGAGTCTTAAATCCAAGTCGCTTAATATATGGCGCCACTTGGCTCAAAACTGACAGGGCGCAAAGAGGCTCACCATAGCCACAAAATACAATCTCTTCATACTTCTTCAAGGGGAACAATGAAAGCATTTCTTTGATGTCATCAAAGCTTGGCTCTCTTGTCAGACGAAGATCATCTTCACCAATTCCATTGCGTATTTTACGCACGCAAAACTCACAGTCGTTGGGACACTTGTTGGTGAGATTGATGTATAAGCTTCCTTCAAATTCGTAAACAAAGTTTTTCATTATTTTCTCAAAATCAATGGTTTATCTGTGCTATTTCATCTTATAAAATAGCGTTTTGGTGTTTTTATTTGTTTTTGCAATAAGCTCTGCTTTGTCTATTCCAAGCACCTCGCTGGCCTTTTCTGCTACCAGTGCAGTGTATTTTGGCTCATTGGTTTTGCCCCTGAAAGGCGCTGGTGTCATATAAGGCGCATCAGTTTCAAGAAGGAGTCTGTCAAGAGGGACAGCCTTCAAGGCTTCAATATTGTGCACTGCATTTTTGAAGGTGATTGGTCCACCAAAGGCGAAATAGCAATCATATTTTGAAAAGACCTTCACCATCTCGCTAGAGCCTGAATAGCAATGCAAAAGCACCCCATTTGTGAGAAGGTGCTTGCTTTCTTCAAGTATTTTTTCAGTGTCACCATAGGCCTCTCTGACGTGAAGTGCAACAGGCAATTTCAATGAATTTGCCAGCTCGATTTGCTCTCTGAAAACCTTCTGCTGAACATCTCTTGGTGACAAATCGTAGTGATAGTCAAGGCCAATTTCACCTATTGCAACCACCTTGTCCGACTTTGCCAAGGCTCTAAATCTATCATAGATTTCTTCGGTCATATATTGGCTGTCATGAGGGTGCATTCCCACCATTGCATAGACCTTGTCAAACCTTTCTGCAATATCAACGCCAAGGACAGATGACTGTAGGTCATAGCCTACAGTTATCACGCTTTCAAGACCATTTTCTTCAAGGCCAGAAACAATCTCCTCGACCATGGGAAAAAGGCGTTCATCTGTCAAATGGCAATGGCTGTCAATGATCATTATCGGACAGTTGCTCCACTGGGCATTTTCTTTTCGGGTGAAACGATGACAAGGTCATCATCTGTGCAAGCACAGAGGAGCATACCTTGGCTTTCAATTCCACAAAGCTTTGCAGGCTTCAAGTTGCTGACAACAACCACTTGCTTGCCCACCATTTCCTCGGGAGTGTAGAATTTTGCGATGCCACTGACGATTGTGCGTGTTTCATCACCAATCTTCACTGCAAATTTCAAAAGCTTGTTTGCCTTTGGCACCTTTTCTGCCTCAACGATTTCACCGACACGAAGCTGAATCTTCATAAAGTCATCAATGCCAATTTCGCAGATTTCCACAACGTTTTCAGGCTTTTCTGCTTTTTTCACCTCTTTTGGCTTGCGTGCTTCATACATTGCATTGACCTTTTCGCTGATTTCCTTTGGATCAAGACGCTTGAAGAGAATTTCTGGTGCATCTGTCACCCTTGTGCCGTTTTTGAGGAGTCCAAATTTGTCAAGATCACTGAATGCTCAGCCCTCTACGCCAAATTCTGCATAAACCTTCTTTGCAGTGTCGGGCATAAAGCTTTCAAGCAAGCTTGTGCCAATGATGATTGATTCTGCAAGGTTGTAGAGGACTGTTGCAAGTCTGTCTTGCTTGGTTTCGTCCTTTGCAAGTGCCCAAGGCATTGTTTCATCAATATATTTGTTGGCTCTACGGAAGATTGTAAAGACATCACTGAGGGCATCTGCCACCTTGTATC
>JAFWBH010000089.1 GCA_017507205.1 Clostridia bacterium | reverse complement strand
GGTATAAGGGCACAGCCAACGCCATTTATCAAAATATAGACTTTATCGACAACTATGACCCCGATTATGTGGTTCTTTTGTCAGGTGACCACATTTACAAGATGGATTATGCCCATATGCTCAAGGAGCACAAGGCAAACAAGGCTGACTGCACAATCGCAGTCCTTGAGGTGCCAATGGAAGAGGCAAGCCGTTTTGGCATACTCAACCTCAAGGGCAACACCAATCAAATTGTAGAATTTGAGGAAAAGCCCAAAAAGCCAAAGAGCAACAAAGCATCAATGGGCATCTATATCTTTACATGGTCAGTGCTTCGCAAGTATCTTGTGGCTGACGAAAAGGATCCAAACAGTGAAAACGACTTTGGCAAAAATATCATCCCCAATATGCTTAATGATGGTCAAAGAATGTTTGCCTATAAGTTTAATGGATATTGGAAGGATGTGGGCACAATCTCTTCACTTTGGGAAGCAAATATGGACATCCTCAACAACACAGAAAGCGACCTCAATCTTGACGATGACAAGTGGAAGATTTATGCAAGAAATATGGCAGAGCCACCTCACTATGTTTCAGCCACCGGCAAGGTGCAACACTCAATGATAAGTGAAGGCACAGTTGTCCACGGCACAGTGAAGGATAGCGTCATTTCACACTCTGTCTACATTGGCAAGGACGCATATGTTGAAGGCTCAATTATTATGCCCGGTGCAGTTATTGAGGACGGAGCAGATGTAAGATATTCAATCATTGGCTGGGATGCAAAAATCGGCAAAAATGCAATGGTTGGTGAAACACTTGAAGCCTGCAAGCCTGGCGAGTGGAAAATCAGCGTAATCGCACCCAAATATGAGCTTCCAGAGGGTGCAACCATTGGCGCAAATGAAATGATTGGTTAGGAGGGGAATATGAAACACAATACAATGGCAATTTTGTATGCAACAGATCAAGATAGTCATCTCAGTGACCTTGCCATCCACAGAACAACGGCATCAATGCCCTTTGGTGGAAGATACCGTCTTATAGACTTTGCACTCTCAAACCTTGTCAGCGCAAACATCACCAATATCGGCATTATCGCCAAAAATAACTATAACTCATTGATGGACCACATCCGTCAAGGTAGAGATTGGGATTTGAACAGAAAGAATGGTGGCATTTCGGTGTATCCCCCTTATGTTTTCAACACCACCCGTGACGTTTTCAACAGCGAGGTTGAAGCTCTTTACACAGTCCGTGGCTTTATGCTTGAAGCAAGTGAGGAATATGTTGTCATCGCCAACACAAACATCGCATTCAACATAGACTTTGATAAGGTTGAGGATTTCCACATTGAAAAGGGAGCAGACATCACCGTCCTCACCTACAAGGTTGAAGCCCCTTCAAGCAAGAAGATTGTTGTCACCCAAGACAAAAACAAGCGCATCAAGGATATGCGTCTTGCTGTTGACGGTGACAAGAATGCACTCTGTGACCTGAACATCTATTTTGTCAAAAAGGATCTTCTCATTTCACTTGTTGACAAGGCATACGCATATGGCTGTCAGGACTTTGAAAGAGATATCCTTATGAAAAACCTTGATGAGCTTTATATTATGAGCTACGAGGTGAAGGATTATGTGGCAGTCATTGACAGAATTGACTCATATTTCAAGCACAGCATGGACCTTCTTGACCCCAAGGTGAGAGAAAGCTTGTTTTACAGCAATTCAACAATTCTCACAAAGGTCAAGGATAGTGTTCCTGCAAGATATGGCAATGATGCAGTGGTGTCAAACAGCATCATCGCAGACGGCTGTGTCATTGAGGGCACAGTTGAAAACAGCATCCTCTTCAGAAGCGTCAGAGTTGGCAAGGGCGCAGTTGTCCGAAACTCAATCGTCATGGAAGACAGCATAATTATGGACGGAGCAACCATTGATTACACAATCACTGACAAGGACGTCATCATCAAGACAGACAGACATCTCAGTGGTCACGAAAGCTATCCTATGGTTGTGGTCAAGGGCAAGGTTATTTAAGCCCAAAAGGATATCTAAGCTCAATCAGTCAGCCGACTGAAAAGGAGAAAATATGAAAATATTGTTTGTTGCATCAGAGGCAATGCCATTCATCAGAACAGGTGGTCTTGGTGACGTTGCAGGCGCACTTCCAAAATCATTTTTGAAGCTTGGCCATGACGCAAGAGTCATCATTCCTTTCTACAAGGAAGAGATCAAGCCTGCCTTCCGTGACACCCTTCGCTTTGTTGGCTCTACAACCGTTCAGCTTGGTTGGAGAAATCAATATTGTGGGGTTTATGAGGCTGTTTATGATGGTATAACCTATTATTTTGTCGACAACGAGTATTATTTCAAGCGTAAAGGACTCTATGGCCACTTTGATGATGCAGAGAGATTTGCATTTTTCTCAAAGGCTGTTTTAGAGGCACTTGCAGTGTTGGATTTCTTCCCAGACATCCTTCACACAAACGATTGGCACACAGCCATGACGCCTGTATTCCTTGATGTCAACTATCGCAGTGACGCAAGATACAAGGACATCAAGACAGTGTTCACCATCCACAACATTGAGTTCCAAGGCAGATATGACCAATATATCCTTGGTGACATTCTTGGACTGCCCGAGGAAGCACACAACATCGTCATTAACGATGGTTGCGTCAACTATATGAAGGGTGGCATTGAAAGTAGCTCAGTGGTGACAACAGTCAGCGACACCTACGCAACAGAAATCCTTGACCCATTTTACAGCTATGGTCTTGACAGCATTCTGTCAGAGAGAAAATACAAGGTCTTTGGCGTGGTCAACGGCATTGATACAAAGCTTTATGATCCAGCCAAGGATAAGGCACTCTTTGTCAACTTCAACAGCAAGACAGTGGCTGAAAGAAAGAGAGAAAACAAGAAGGCACTCTGTGAAATGCTCAACCTCTCTTATGACGAAAACAGACCTATGATTGCAATGGTCACTCGTCTTACAGAGCAGAAGGGCCTTGACCTTGTTGGCGCAGTCATTGATGAAATTATGCGCGCAGACGTGCAGGTGGTCATTCTTGGCACTGGCGATTGGAAATACGAGGCAATGCTCAAAAGAGTTGAGGGAGAATATCCCAACAAATTCAGAGGGATTCTTCAATTCAGCAGTGATTTGGCAAGCAAGCTTTATGGCGCAAGTGATTTGTTCCTTATGCCTTCAAAGTTTGAGCCTTGTGGACTCAGCCAAATGATTGCAATGAGATATGGCAGTATTCCTATTGTCAGAGAAACAGGTGGTCTTAAGGATACAGTTGAAGCATACAATCCCGAGGCAAAGACGGGCAGAGGCTTCACCTTCAAGACCTACAACAGCTATGATATGCTTGATGCAGTGTGGCGTGCCTATGCTTGCTTCTATGATAAGGACAATTGGGCAACAGTCACAGAAAACGCAATGAAGGGCGACTATGGCTGGGATGCAAGCGCAAAGCAATATATCAAAATCTACAAAAATATCAAATAGAAAATAAACTTTTTTCTCGGTGGGGGGAAACGAGAGAGTAAAAGGACGAATATGACAAAAAACTATCTGGAAAAAAGCAAAGACTTTTCAAAGCAAATCGCAGACGTAATGGCACGCAACTTCGGCATCAAGCCCGAGGATGCATCAAAGTCACAGATTTACAGAGCAACCTGTATGGTCATCCGTGACATCCTCACAAGCACACGCATTGATTTTAAAAAGACAGTCCGTGAAAGAAACGCAAAGCAGGTCTACTATATGTCAATGGAATTTCTCCTTGGCAGAAGCCTCAAAAATCACCTTTTCAATATGGGCATCACCGATGTTGTTGAAAAGGCAGTGGGCGAGCTTGGTATGACTCTTGACGAGCTTTACGAGTTTGAGCCTGATGCAGGACTTGGCAACGGTGGTCTTGGTAGACTGGCGGCGGCATATATGGATGCATTGACTTCCTGTGATTATGCAGCAAGTGGCTTTTCAATTATGTATGACTACGGCATTTTCAAGCAGGTCATTGCAGACGGCTGGCAGCTTGAACAGCCTGATGAATGGTTGAAGATGGGTGGCGTTTGGCTTTCACCTCGTATGGAAGAAATCTATGAGGTCAAGTTTGGTGGCAGACTTGAAGAAAGATGGGAAGATGGCAAGCTTCTTGTTGAACAAAAGGATCACTCAACAGTCCTTGCAGTGCCTTACGATATGAACATCTCTGGCTTCAACACAGACGCAGTCAACCGTATTAGACTCTGGTCCTCAAAGGCTCCCGTTGACTTTGATATGACAATGTTCTCAAAGGGTGACTACGTGAAGGCAATGAGTGAAAAGGCAATGGCAGAAAGCATCTCAAAGGTTTTGTATCCTGCCGATGATCACATTGAAGGCAAGTCATTGCGCTTGAAGCAACAATATTTCTTTGTTTCAGCTTCAATCCAAAGCATCATCAAGCGTCATTTCAAGACAAATACATCTCTTGACAACCTTGCTGACTGCGTGGCAATCCACATCAACGACACACACCCAACACTTTGTATCCCCGAGCTTATGCGTATTCTCCTTGACGACTACGGCTATAGCTGGGATAAGGCATGGGATATTGTCACACACACCGTCAGCTACACCAATCATACAGTTATGGCAGAAGCTCTTGAAAAGTGGCCTCAAGACCTTTTCAGATCACTTCTTCCCAGAATTTATCAAATCGTTGCAGAAATCAACCAAAGATTCTGTGGCGAGCTGTGGAATGTGTATCCCAACAACTGGGGCACAGTCAACCACAATGCAATTCTTGGCGATGGTCAAGTGCGTATGGCAAATCTTTGCCTTGCAACATCACATACAATCAATGGCGTCAGTGCATTGCACAGTGACATCTTGAAGAATGACGTATTCCACGATTACTACAAGATGCATCCTGAAAAGTTCACCAACGTCACCAACGGCATCACACATCGTAGATGGGTTTGCCAAGCCAACCCCGGCTTGTCAGCAATGATTGATGAGCTTATTGGAGAGGGCTGGAAGAATGATGCAACTGAGCTTCAAGGCCTCTTGAAGTATATGGGCGACAAGCAAGTCCTTGACAGACTCCAAGTTATCAAGAGAGGCAATAAGGAACGTCTTGCAAAGTATATCCTTGAACATAATAATGTTCAAGTCAACCCCGATTCAATTTTTGACGTGCAGGTCAAGCGACTCCACGAATACAAGCGTCAGCTCCTCAATGCACTCCACATTCTTGATCTGTATTTCCGTATAAAAGAAAATCCAAATCTTGACATTCAACCTCGCACCTTCATTTTTGGCGCAAAGGCAGCAAGTGCATATTATATGGCAAAGCAAATCATCAGATTCATTTGTCAGCTTGGCAACGTCATCAACAATGACCCCGATGTGAAGGACAAGATCAAGGTTGTATTCCTTGAAAACTATCGTGTCACCCTTGCAGAAATTGTTATGCCAGCAGCAGAGGTCAGTGAGCAAATCTCAATTGCAGGAAAAGAGGCAAGTGGCACAGGCAATATGAAATTTATGATCAACGGCGCATTGACCATTGGCACAATGGACGGTGCAAACGTTGAAATTCATGAAAACGTTGGAGATGAAAATATGTTCCTCTTTGGACTTCTTGCCCACGAGGTTGAGGAAATGTGGCGTAAGGGCTACAACCCCACATATTATTATCAAACCAATCCTTCAATCAAGCGTCTTATTGACTCACTGCGTTTGGGTCTTGGTGGCATCGCATTCGATGAAATCGCAGACAGCCTCACCATTGGCAGAGGTGGCACAGCAGATGGATTTATGTGTCTTGCAGACTTTGAGTCCTACAAGAATGCACAACAACGCATCAATGACACCTATGGCGACAAGGACAAGTGGAACAGAATGTCCCTTGTCAATATTGCAAAGGCAGGCTTCTTTGCTGGCGATAGAGCAGTGAGAGAATATGCCAACAGAATTTGGGGACTTGCACCCATCAAAAAATAATCAAGAAACAATATAGGGGGAGCAAGCCGATGTCGGCTTGCTTCCTTATGTAAATGGAAACAATGTTCAATCCACTTCTTCACAAGGCTCCATATGGTGGCACGGCAGTAGGCAAGCCCACCACAATAACATTCCCTCTTGAAGCATATCACGGCATCAAGAGAGTTTTTGTTGTCCTTAGAAAAGGCAATGAAAATCTGCGTATTGAGCTTCCTTATTCACACAGCCAAAACGGAGTTGATTTCTTTGTTGGCTCCTTCACCCTTGGCACCTACGGAATATGGCATTATCGCTTTGAAGGAGAGCTTGACAATGGGGCATTGGCATTTTTTGGAAGGGACTATGATGGCACTGCCATAAGAGGTGATTGGCTCCCAGAATGGCAGTTGACCGTGTCAAAAGTGGAGTGTAAAACACCTGTTTGGGCAAAACAAGGCGTAATTTATCAAATCTTCCCCGACAGATTTAACAAGGGTGAGGATAGAGAATTTACAAAGAAGGGCAGGCTTCACCAAAGCTGGTATGATCGTCCCGATTTTGCAAGAGAGGGTGTTGATTACAGAGCAGATGACTTTTTTGGTGGCAACATCAAAGGCGTCATGGACAAGCTTCAATATCTCAAATCACTTGGTGTCAGCGCTATCTATTTTTGCCCTATATTTGAGTCATCATCAAACCATAGATATGACACAGGCGATTATCTGAAAATTGACGGCTTGTTTGGTGATGAGGAGCAATTCAAGGAGCTGATTGACAAGGCAAAAGCTCTTGGAATTGGCATCATCCTTGACGGAGTTTTCAACCATACAGGTGCAGACAGCCTTTACTTCAACAAGTTCAACAGATATTCAACCCTTGGCGCATATCAAAGCAAGGAGTCACCCTATTACAATTGGTATTATTTTGACAGCTTCCCCGATAGATATGGTTGCTGGTGGGGATCGACTGTTGTGCCAACCGTCAACAAATCTGCAGAGGGATACAGACAGCTTATACTCGGTGAAAATGGCGTCATTGAAAAGTGGACAAAAATGGGTGTGGCTGGCTGGCGACTTGATGTTGTTGATGAATTGCCCATTGATTTCACCACAGATCTGTGCAAAAAGATAAAAGAGGTCAATCCCGATTGCTCAATTATAGGCGAGGTGTGGGAGGATGCTTCAACAAAGGTGGCATACAGTGAGTGGCGTCCCTATTTCATGGGAGAACAGCTTGACGGAGTTATGAACTATCCCTTCAAGGAAGCAATCATTTCATATATTCTTGGTGGCAGGACAAAGGACTTTGTGTCTGCAATCACCCATATCCTTGAAAACTATCCAAAGGAAAACCTGGATGTCAATATGAACCTCATTGGCTCCCATGATACAGCCAGAATTTTGACAATTCTTGCAGGCATTCAAGCACCATTCAGAAAGGAAGAAAGGGCAAGCTTCACCATGGATGCAGGGCTTTATGAAAGAGCAAAGCGCCGTCTTATGATTGCCTCAACTCTTCAATATTTTCTCCCAGGTGTCCCTTGTCTTTACTATGGAGATGAGGCTGGTGCATATGGCTATGAGGATCCTCTCAACCGTGGCACATACCCTTGGGGCAGAGAGGACAACGAGCTTTTAAGCCATTATCGCACCCTTGGAGCATTGCGTGCTGAATACAAGGATTTGCTCCTTGGCACCACCTCATTTGAAAATGTATCCGACACAGAAATGGAAATTGTGCGCCGTTCAAATGGTGGTGAAATACGTCTGAAAACAAACAGAACAAGTGTTGAAATTTCAGTCAATGGAAAAGCTGTATTTTCACTATAAAAGGTGTTTACAGCCCTATTTTGACAATATAAACACTCTATTTTGACAACAAACAAAAAAACAAACATACATCAAATGGCAAGCCAAGAGGGCTTGCTTTTTTTTTGTTGCTTTTATGAAATCAATGCCGTAAAAAACAGTCCTGCAAAGGAAGAATTAACCACGACAGCTGTTTTATTTTCCACAGGTTG
>JAFWBH010000088.1 GCA_017507205.1 Clostridia bacterium | reverse complement strand
TTTACGCTGGGTTTTTCGTAAGCCTCACGTTTGCGGAGGTCACCGATGATACCGTCACGAGCACATTTTCTCTTGAATCTACGGATTGCGTTGTCTACGCTTTCGTTTTCGCCGACTCTGACTGTTGACATTCGTTTTCACCTCCTTCTAAATGAACTACCTTAATTATTATACTCATCTGGAATTTATTGTCAAGAATTTTGAACAACAAATTGCATATTCACATTTTGCGACAAGATTTTTATTGTTTTACTTCTGCTGCTAGCTTGGTGCGAAAGTGGTTGATGATTTCCATAATTGCCTTTGCGATTTGCTCACAGCTTTCAGGACAATCTCTCTTCACCCAGTCCTTTACAAGACCAATGATGCCACTTTTGAGGAACACAAAATAGTTGTTTTCCATCTCGGGCGTGGTGTCGATGCCTTTAAGAAGAATGGGCATATATTTCGTTTTAAGCCTTGACAAAACCTTGTCGATGGTGTTGCTTTCAAAAAATTTGATGAGGTGAGTCTTGTAAAGATTTTTATACTTTTTGACCACATCAAGAATTGACTCAAATATATCCACAGCATTGCCTGTTTCAGAGATGTCTGGATCGTGGATAAAAAGCTTTTCAAGCTGTTCAGAAAATTCACCCTCAAATGCCTTAAACAAATCTGCTATGTCAGAAAAGTGAGAGTAAAAGGTGGTGCGATTGATGCCAGCCTTCTCGCATATGCTTCCAATGGTTATGTCAGATGGCTTGTGTGTTTCAAGAAGTCCTACAAGGGCTTGCTTGATTTTGCTTTTTGAAAGAATACTGCGTGCATTGTTGGGTGTGTTCATAATTTGCTCCAAATTCTATTTGGCAACATTATAGCAGATTTTGTTGAGTTTATCAACTTAAATGCCACATTTATTTTGTTGAATTTTTTGGCAGATAATTATGCCTAACCAGTTTAATTCTACAACCCCTATTAAAAAAGCATAAGCTCACAACCTATGCTTTAAATATTAATTTTGTATTGATAAAATCCTTATTTTGCGATTTAACAACAATTTTACTCAACCCATTTTTTCATCAAGCTTGTGTCCACCGAGGATGTGTATGTGCAGGTGATCAACACTTTGACATCCGTCTGCGCCCTTGTTTGAAACAAGTCTAAATCCACCTTGAAGTCCAAGCTTGTCGGTGAGGGCGCTGAGCTTTTTGATGCATTTTGCAAGGGTGCTTGCTTGGTCATCACTCATCTCAATTATGTTGGCATAATGCTCCTTTGGGATGAGCAAAAGATGCACTGGTGCTTGAGGTGCTATGTCCTTGATGATGATCATAATGTCATCCTCATAGACCTTTGTGCTGGGGATTTCTCCTCTTACAATTTTGCAAAAAAGACAATTTTCCATATATCTCCTATTCACAGAGTCCGTCAAGATAAAGTCTTGCTGGGACAACTGTTTTTATTGTATTTTTTTCACCATTTTTTGAATAGACCTTCACATAGTTTTCAGTGTGACCACACCATATTCCGTCCTTGTCTACTGTTTCAAAAAGCACATTTAGTGGCACTCCGATTTGAGCAGTGAGATAGTCATTGACCAGTTCTCTTTTGACCTCTCCCATTTCCTTGGTACGTCTGTCCATTGTTGCCTTGTCCAGTGTGTGAAGCTTGCCTGCAACAGTGCCATTTCTTGATGAATATGGAAAGCAGTGTATGTCTGAAAATTTTATTTTTCTTGCAAATGCCTTGCTGCCTTCAAACTGCTCCTCTGTTTCAGTGGGGAAGCCAACAATAATATCTGTTGTGATTGCTCCGTTGGGATAATACTCACGGATGAGATCGACTGCTCTTGCGTAGTCCTCAGTGGTGTAATGACGATTCATCTTCTTCAATGTCACATCATCTCCACTTTGAAGGGACAAATGGAAGTGAGGACAGAAGTCCTTGAGTGCTTTTGTGGCGTCAAGAAGCACTTTGTCCATGACACCCACCTCAAGTGAGCCAAGACGGAAGCGAGCATCGTAGTCTTTAAGTTCTGAGATAAGCTCTGCAATGCTACTGCCGTTGTCAAGACCATAGGCTGAAAGGTTTATGCCTGTGAGGACAATCTCCTTGGCGACCTTCACTGCCTCATCAAGTTCTTTTTTGATGTTGTCAATATTTCTTGACCTGCTTCTTCCACGAAGGTATGGGATGATGCAATAGCTACAAAAGTTATTGCAACCCTCTTGCACCTTAATATAATGTCGTGTGCGAAGGGACAAGACCCCCTCGTTTTCCTCATACTCCTTGCCGATTGAAAAGTTAGATGCCTTTTTATCAAATTCCTCACTTGACACAAGAGCCTTGGCAAGTGCGATTTTTCCGTCAGTGCCTGACACATAGACGACACCATCACGTTCAAACTGCATTGCATCTCTTTGAGATGCACAGCCACATACGTATATCTTGGCATCGGAATTGATTTTCAAAATTTTGGTGACAGTCTGACGAGATTTTCTTTCTGCTTCGGCTGTGACTGCACAGGTGTTGATGATGTATTGCTCTGCCATTTCAAGCTCATCACTTACATCAAAAGCCTGTTGCAAAATTTTCAGCATTGCATCTGAATCGTATTGATTGACCTTGCAACCATGTGTGTATACAACAATTTTCTTCTTAATCATAATCAAGCTCACCCAGTGCTTCAAGTGCCAATGTTACACTGACGATTGATGCTGTTTCTGCACGCAAAATTCGTCTGCCCAATGTGACAACGATTGCACCATTTTCTATTGCTTTTTCAGTTTCTTCAGGCGTAAATCCACCCTCTGGTCCAACAACAATTGCAATGTTTTTGCCACCCTTTACTGCATCAGCAATTCTATTGTTCCTTTCGTTTTCATATGCAAATATGACCTTGTCATAGTCTTTGAATTGGTCAAGGACTTGATCAAAATCTATAAGGTCACACACCCTTGAAAGATACACCGAGCCACATTGCTTGGCGCTTTCAAGGGCAATCTTTCCTGCTCTTTCAAAATTAAACTTGGTTTCTGCAGAGTTTTGTGAGATGAAAGGCACAATATTGTCTACCCCCAGCTCTACCCCCTTCTGAACAACAAAATCTAGTTTGTTGTTTTTAAGAAGCCCTGCATAAAGGGTGACTGTTGCATTTTTTCTGTCAACCACACTTTCCTCTTCAATTGAAAGAATTGCATAATCCTTGCCTATCTCATCAACCACTGAAAGCCTTTCTATGCCGTCATTGGCAAGAATGACTGCCTTGTAGCCAACCTTGTAGCGAAGGACCTTGGTCATATGATAAAACTCATCACCAGTCAAGGTCACCTTTCCGTCAAGGATATCACTTTTTTCAACAAAAAATCTTCTAATTTCCATAGTCTACTTTCTTTTCAATTTGAGGGCACGCCAATCTTCTCTTTCTGCTCTATCTATAATGACATATCCTGCCTTTTCATAGCACTCAACCACCTCATCAAGACGGGTGTTGATGATGCCAGAGAGGACAATTGTGCCACCATCATTGAGGTGCTTTCCAATGGAGTTTGACAAGCGCATAAGGATGTCTGCTGTAATGTTGGCAAAGATAAAATCTGCCTTGTGATCACCTTCAATAAGGTCTGCCTCTTCAACAACTGCCTTCACTCCGTTAAGCTGGGCATTCTTTCTTGCAAACTCGACAGCCTGTGGGTCGATGTCGCACATATATACACTTTTTGCTCCAACCAACTCAGCACCAATGCCCAATATTCCACTGCCACAGCCAACGTCAATTACTGTCTTGCCATCAACATCCATCAGTTCAAGACACATTCTTGTGGTGGCATGCTCACCAGTGCCAAATGCCATGCCGGGATCAAGGCGCATAATTTTTTCGTCAGCTCTTGGCGCATAGCTTATCCAGGTTGGCACAACAGTGATTTGAGGCGTGACAATGGGCTTATAGTATTTCTTCCACTCGTTTGCCCAGTCCTGCTCATCAACCTCACCGACAACTATTTCGCCATAGCTTACACCAAACTCCTTCATCTCTTGAAGGCGATTTTCAAGGCGAATATCATAGTCTGCGTCCTGAGGACTGACCACTGTTGACACCTTGACAGAATCTGTTTGATTGAGGAGATTTTCATCTACATAATCCCAGATGACATCACTCTTTACAAGGTCAAGAAAATCCTGCTTGTCAAGAATTGATACCCCCTCTGCACCTACGTCAAACATTGCTGACGACACAAGCTCTGCGCTGTCGTGATTGGTTGTGACTGTAATTGTTTTGTATTTCATAATCAAGTGTTTATATTTTTAAATTAAAATGCTAAACTCCCGTTTTGGTGAAAACAGGAGTT
>JAFWBH010000087.1 GCA_017507205.1 Clostridia bacterium | reverse complement strand
GGCTGGACTGATGCGATTGTGGTGGGGTTGTTGAGGAACAAGCCCATACAGTGAGCAAGTGATGTTTTACCAGTACCTGAGATACCTTGCAGAATCATCAGACGAGTGGTTGACATGCCTGCGATGAAAAGACGGATGATACGGATGTCGTAGAAAAGCTTACGTCTTGAGCAGGCGAAAAGACGGAATCTTTCGCACAGCTCGGGGAGAGTGATCTCGTCATCGTATACAGGTGGCACATAGTTTTCATAGATTTGGTCGATTTCAGTAAGCTTGTAGAAGCGTGATTCGCCTTCCTTGATCTTGCCTTCTTCTCCACCCTCTTCTTCGTCCTCTCCACCGTAGTTGCCGATGTCGCTGACCTTCATGCCGAGGATACGATCCTTTTCTGCTGACATTTTGATGATTTGCTTTTTGAGGTTGGCGCACTCTTCAACAAGGTCTTGGGGCAACACTGCATTCTTGTTGATGCGAATGAGCTTTATAAGACCCCATACGATGAGCCAAACCACTGAAACAAGTGCTGCAACGATAAGAATGATGAAGATGATTGCCACTGCCCATTCACCAGCACCAAATTGGTCGGTGTAATTGACAAATGCATCACGATAACCATCGTTGTAGAAAATGTGAAGGAATCCCCAGAAAATACTGCCTATGCCCTTGTCATAGAAAGCGCCGAGGAATGCTTTCAAAAAGTTGAATACGAGATTGATGTTCATAGTTTTTGGTGCAAGCAATCAAGCCGAGGCTTGACTCCCCCAAAACACCAGAAAGCACACAGAGTGTGCCACCCTGTGTTATGCTTGCACATCCCCCTTGTCAGTATTTTCATCTTCAAATGGGTTGTCTTCTGTTGCGTCTGTGGTGTCTATCGAGTCTGTGTCTGCATCAGCGCCTGCGTTTTCACGTGCCAGCTGTGCAAGATATTCCTCTGCAAGACGGCGCTTGTCCTCTTCAGAGAGTCCGTCAACGCCAACTGATGCCACTGCCTCTTCCTTGGTCTTGGCAATCTTTGCGATGACAAGTGATCTCACGAGGATAAAGACATAGATGAGGAAGATGATGATGAGAGGGAGAACAATGACCAAGAAATAATTGGTCTTGTCATGTTGGATGAAATTGATGAGTGCACCGATTTGACCCATGTTGCCACCCTTTGTATCCTTGGTGACATTGAAGGTGCCGTCTGCATTTTGCTCTGCAGGAGTGCCCCATGTTGCAACAATGTTTCTGACATCAATGATGTCTGTGCCAGTTGCACCATCTTTGGGATTGGGATTGTCACCGACAACCTTTACTTGTGTGATTTTGCCACTTTCATTGTAGCCAAGCTCACTGATACGGTGGGTGACAAAGATTTCATAAATGACGCCATTTTGACCTACACGATCAAGATATGTGACAACTTGACCAACCTTGAGGTCTTGTCCGTCACCTTTGTAAACCTTGGTGATGATGAGGTCACCTGCCTTGAATGTAGGCTCCATTGAGTCTGTTTGAACAGGCATGAATACGTTTCCACCAATGCCCTTCAATTCACCCTTGGTGCTGCCAGCATTTGCAATGGTGACGATTGAAACGATAAGTGACGCAATGATGAGGGCGATACACAATGCTGTGACAACCCAACCAAGAATGTTGCGCACCTTTTGTTGTTGAGGAGTAAGCTCTTTCTTCTCCTTTTTGATCTTGGACATAATATCCTTTCCTTCC
>JAFWBH010000086.1 GCA_017507205.1 Clostridia bacterium | reverse complement strand
GGCCCCGTCCTCAGCCTCAGTGGCTACATAACTGACGAAAACGCAACAGAATATATTGTTCAATCAGATGAAGCTCTCCTTGCAATCCGTCTGCTTATGGGCATTTTGGTTGCAGGACTCATTGCAATATCACTCTTCTCATCCTTCAAGTTTAGAGTCAACAACAAAAAGCTTGAACGTATGCGCTATTTCATTGACCTCAACCGTGAAGGCATGCTTGATGAAATCACCGATGAGGAAAGAGCTGAACGTGAGGAGCTTATACACGAGCTTTACGGCAAGAAGTATTCAACACGCATTTACACCAAAGAGGAAGCAGAAGCAATGAAGTCAGCAGAGGCTGAACAAATTGATTTCCTCAAAAAAGAGGCAACCTTTGAAGAAAGCGTTGTCGCCAGCGAGGATATCCAAGATGATATCGCAGAGGCTTTTGACAACACTGCCTGCGACACAGAAGCAATTGATGATGACAAGGAGTAATTATGGTCAAGCATATCGTTCTTTTCAAGCTTAAAGACAATTCCCTTGAAAATTGCCTCAAAGCAAAAGAGGTGCTTCTTTCAATGGAAGGCAAGGTGCCTGAATTAAAGTCCATTGAGGTGGGCATAGACTATCTTCATTCTGAGCGTAGCTATGACGTTGCACTCATTGTGACAGTTGAGGATGAGCTTGCCCTAGATCGCTATCAAAAGGACACCTATCACTGCTCTGTTGTAAAAACACATATGCACGCAGTGAGGTCAAGCTCGGTGGCAATTGACTACATCATCTGACAGTATTTAAATCAAAAAAGCGAGCATTGTCATATGCTCGCTTTTATTATGCTTATTTTTTGTATTTTAACCTATCAAATGGTTTATTTGCCCATTTTTTGTAGATAAACTATCAATACTGCGATATCTGCCGGTGAAACGCCTGATATGCGTGAGGCTTGTCCGAGGTTTAATGGACGCACCTTGTCAAGCTTTTGTCTTGCCTCAATTCTGAGGGCTTTGATGGATGAATAATCTATATCCTCGGGGAGAAGCTTGTCCTCAAGACGCTTCTGCTCACGGACAATCCCCTCTTCCTTTTCAAGATAGCCAGAGTATCTGCACTCAATGATTACACTGTTGAGAGCCTCATCATCAACCTCAAAAGGAAGAAGTGCCTTGACATCTTCAAGCCTTGCATTTGGACGCTTCATCATCTCGTAAAGAGTGGGTGTTTTTCTTGCAATAGGCTCATCCCATTTTGTGAGAATTTGGTCTGATATTTCCTTGGGCATAGTCTTTTCTGCCTCTTTGAGAATTTGTGCCATTTGTGCTTTTTTGGCTTGGAGTGCATTATATCTTTCTTCACCAACAACACCAATTTCATATCCCAATTCAGTGAGGCGCATATCTGCATTATCTTGACGGAGCTTGATGCGATGCTCTGCTCTTGCAGTCATCATACGATATGGCTCATTGGTGCCTTTTGTCACCAAATCATCAATGAGCACGCCAATATATGCTTGGTCACGACGAAGAATAAATGGATCCTTGCCCTCAATCTTTCTCACTGCATTGACACCAGCCATAAGCCCTTGTGCGCCTGCCTCTTCATATCCACTGCTTCCATTGACTTGTCCTGCTGAAAAGAGGTTTTCAATTGCTTTGCTTTCAAGAGATGGCTTCAATGCAAGAGGATCGAGGCAATCATACTCAATTGCATAGGCATATTTTGCAAATCTGCAATTTTCAAGACCGGGAAGGGTGCGATACATCTTCTCCTGCACGTCATGAGGCAGTGAGCTCGACATACCTTGTATATACATCTCATCGCTGTGGAGTCCCTCTGGCT
The DNA here is from genome assembly GCA_017507205.1 of Clostridia bacterium. Lineage (GTDB taxonomy): Bacteria > Bacillota > Clostridia > Christensenellales > CAG-917 > RGIG4097. The sequence goes on along the minus strand of JAFWBH010000086.1, from coordinate 11,935 downwards.
CAACAAAGATTTGATGGCGTGATTTATCCTTGAACCTCACCACCTTATCCTCAATGCTTGGGCAATATCTTGGGCCAACACCACTTATACTGCCATTGTAGAGGGGACTTCTGTGTATATTGTCAAGAATAATCTTGTGTGTTTCCTCATTGGTGTAGGTAAGATAGCACGGCTCTTCCTCAAAGGTTGCCATTGTTGACATAAATGAAAACCTGTCAGTGTTTTCACCAAGCTGGATTTCCATTTTTGAAAAGTCAATGCTGTCACGATATATTCTTGCAGGGGTGCCGGTTTTAAAACGGCGCATAGGCAATCCTAGCTCAATAAGATTGTCTGTGAGCTTGGTCGCAGGAGTATATCCACTTGGGCCACTTGAAAGAGTATATTCACCTGTAATAATCTTTCCGTTGAGATAAACACCTGATGCAAGGACAACTGCATCACACTTGAAGATGTCACCAGATGCAAACTCAACACCTGTTGCCCTGCCACCCTCTGTGACAATCCTCACTGCCTCTCCTTCATAAAGAGTTATGCCCTTTGCCTTTTTGAGCTTTTCAACCATAAGCTCGTGGTAAAGGTTTTTGTCCTGTTGACCACGAAGGGAAAATACTGCCGGACCTTTGGCGCGATTGAGCATTTTGATTTGCACAAGTGATTGGTCAGCCGTAAGCCCCATTTCACCACCAAGTGCGTCAATCTCTCTGACGAGATGACCCTTGGCCGTGCCACCAATTGCTGGATTGCAAGCCATATATGAAATTGTGCCAAAATCAGTGCAGGAAAGAAGGACTTGCTTTCCAAGCCTTGCCACTGCAAATGCCGACTCAACGCCAGCGTGCCCTGCTCCTATCACTATGACATCAAATTTCTTCATATCTTATTTAATATTATTTGCCGACACAGAACTTTGAAAAGATGTTGTCAACAATGTCCTCTGTGGCTGTTGCACCTGTGATTTCTCCAAGGTGATTGTATGCCTCTCTAAGATCAATCAACACGCAATCAATTGTGTCTGTTTTGTTTGAAACGGCACTTTGTATTGCCAAAATTGCACTTTTAAGTGCCGATACGTGTCGTTGAGATGTGATGAGGTCACCGTCAATTGTGCCTTCCTCATAGACCGATGCAATGGCTGAAGCAAGGTCGCCAATGCCTTGTCCACTGACAGCAGACACGATGAATATATTTTCCCCCTCTGGTGCTGAAAAGCCTTGCTTATCGCACTTGTTGTAGACGTAATACACCTTGCCTGTGGTTGTAATTTGATCGGGCTTCAAGTCCTTTGTTCCGTCAAGAACATAGAGGACAACATCAGCGCCCTCAATGGCCTTTCTTGCTTTTTCAACACCAATGGCTTCAACCACATCATCACTTTCTCTGAGGCCAGCTGTGTCTGTAAGGTTGATGAGAACTCCACCCACCTCTGCACGTGCTGTGACTGTATCTCTTGTGGTGCCTGCAATGTCTGTGACAATGGCTCTGTTTTCGCCTACAAGAGCATTCAAGAGTGATGACTTGCCCACATTTGGCTCGCCTGCTATGACCACATCAACGCCATACTTGGCAATGCGTCCCATATAAAATGACTTGGCAAGTATCTCAACCCTTTCTAGAATGCTTGGAAGCACATTGTCAAGGGCTGGCATAACCTCGTCTTCCATTTCGTCTGGGTAGTCCAGAGAAGCCTCTAAGGTCGCCAAAACAGTGAGAAGGTCATCCATAATGCCATTGACCTTGTCTGCAACGCCACCCTGCATCATTCTGTATGCAGCACGAATACCAGCAGTGCTTTCTGCGTGAATCATATCAGCCACGCCTTCGGCGTCTGACAAGGACATTCTTCCGTTGAGGTAGGCTCTCTTTGTAAACTCTCCTGCCTCTGCTGGCACTGCACCGTGGCTCAATATTACTTCAACTGCGCCCTTCATAATACGGACACCACCGTGGAGATAAAACTCTACGGTATCTTCCCCTGTAAATGACTTATTTTCGGGGAAAAAGACAGTATAACCCTTGTCATTGAAATCAATGCCATTGAATGTGCCAAAGATCATTTTGAGAGGGTTTTCAAGAAGAATTTGCCCCACTCCCTGTCCTTTTTTAAAGAAAACAGCATCGGCTATTTTCCTTACGTCCTTTCCAGATATACGCACGATGCCGATGCCGCCAGCCCCGATGGGCGTTGAAATTGCAACTATTGTCTTCATTATCTCTTCTTTCCACCAAAGCTCTTAAACTTGGGAGGGCCTGTCTTGATGGGGGCAGGCTTCACAAAGTCATCATCCTCTGAAAGAAGTGAATAGACGTTTCCATCGGGGATATCGTCATAGTTGACTTCCTTCTTTTCCTTTCTGGGCTTTTGATCTCTGTCCCTTCTTGTGTTGTTTTTGCCAGAACGATTGTTGCCTCTGCGTCTATCGCCCTTAAGCTCAACTCCCTTGGGAATGATGACAACGTGCCTTGCGATGTCCTCACCCTCGCTGACTGTGTCAGCAATTTCGCTGTCAACAAGTGCGCTGTGAATGACACGTCTTTCAAAAGGATTCATTGGTTCAAGCTCAATCCTTCTACAAGTGCGATGTGCCTTTTCAGCAAGACGGAGAGCAAGTGCTGTCAATGTTTCCTTTCTCTTTTCACGATAATTCTCACTGTCTACCACCACTTTTTTGATGTCACTCTTCTCTTGATTGAGGAATGTAAGCACCAAATATTGAATGGCGTCAAGTGATTCACCACGATAGCCAATGGCAGTGCCACTATCCTCGCCGGTGATTTCTATATTAAGGGTGCCGTTTTCGCTGGTGACGGTTGCTCTTGACACCAGCATCATCCTTTCAAGAATGCCATTGACAAAGTCTTCGACTTTGGTGAGAATGGTTTCAACAATTGTCACTCTCACTTGGGCTCTTGAAAACAGACCACCCTTTGAAAGCACTTCAACCTGGACTCTGTCACGGCTGACACCCAATTGTTCAAGGGCGTTTGCCACAGCAAGATCCACAGTTGAGGCCTTGACTTCTACAAATTTGTTCATATTTACTCCTAGTTGTTTGCCTTGTTTGCTTTGACCTTCTTAGGCTTTTGAGGGCCGTTCTTTTCCTTTTTGTCAGCAATCATAAATGCAAGGTTGAAGATCAATTGGAACAGAGTTGCCACAAGTGAGCTGACAAACATATACAGTGCAAATGCTGATGAATACATAAGTGCAAATACTGCTGTGATGACGGGCATCATATATGTCATCATCTTCATGCTCATTTGGTTTTGATCAACCTGCTTTTGCTCTTGAGGTGCTTGTCCATCTTGCTCGTTGCCAGCATTCTTGAGCTTTGCCCATCTTTCCTTGAGGGATACCTTCTCCTTCTTTTCCTTCTTTTCGCCGTTGCCTTGAACCATTGTCATCAGCTTTTGTGACACAATGTTCAACACAAGTGAAAGGATGGGGAGAAGAAGCCATCCGTTCCAGGTGCCGTTTTTGCCCCAGCCACCTGTGCCGAGAAGCTTGCCCATAACATCCTCATATTCGTCAGCTGTAATGCCGACAACACGGACTGTTGAAACACCTGACTTGCCTGTGATTGTCAAATAATCAGGGACTTCAGGGCTCCAGCTGTCAGGTGAAAAGATGTTTTTGATCCAGAGGAAGCTTCTGCTTTCCACTTGCTCCTCTGAATAATACATATCATAGACAGCTTGTTGTGCCTTGTCCTTGGCTGCGTTGTATTCCTCTCCATTGCCAGTGAAGTTTTTCCAATCATCGCCCAGCTCCTCTGCCATAACAGAGTTATACTCTGTTCTGTATGCTTGATAGTCGCTTGCAAATTTCCAGCCAGACATTTCTCTGAAGCCGGCAAACATGACAAAGAACACCACCAAGGTGACGATCATAGGAAGGCATGCTCCAAACATTGAATATTTTTCTCTCTTGTAGAGAGCCATTTGCTCTTGTTGGAATTTTTGCTTGTCATCGCCGTATTTTGCCTGCAAGACCTCAAGCTGAGGCTTCATGCGTTCCATTTTCTTTGCATTTTTACGGGTGACCAGCTTCTGCCATATATCAAGAGGTGAAAGTGCAACCTTCAATATGACGGTGAATGCCACGACAGTCCAGCCAAAGTTGCCGATGTTTTCATACAAGACGTATATGAATTTCCCGACAAAGTGATTGACCTCAAGGTTGTCCTTGGACACGTCATAAACACCTGTATCTTTATTGCAAGCGCTGAGCACAATGCAACAAACGCCGATGAGCAATGCAACGGCGTATATGAGTGCTTTTTTCTTGCGTGCGTAGTCTAAACTAGCCATTTTGCGTTTCCTCTATAATTTTCTTTGACAGGGTCAAAACCACCCTTTGAAAAGGGGTTGCATCGGAGAATGCGCCAGCTACCCATTGCAATGCCCTTGATGACGCCATGCTTTTTGATGGCATCGAAGGCATACATTGAGCAAGTGGGTGTATACTTGCAGTTTCTGCCGATGTAGGGACTGAGTGTCGCCTTATACCAGTGCAAAGCACTGAAGCAAAGTTTTTTCAGCATAATTTCTCTGCTCTTTCAAAGATGCTTTTCACATCCTCGCATATTGCATAGTAGTCACATTCTGCTGCCGTTGCCTTGGCAACGATGACATAGTTGTATCCCCCCTTGATTTGAGGGAAGATGTTGTTTATGCCTTCACGAATCAGCCTTTTGACTCTGTTTCGCACGACAGCTCCGCCCACTTTTTTTGAGACGGAGATGCCGATTTTGATCCCACCACGTGATTTTGTGTGAAGAAGCACAAGACTGCGAGCAGATGACCTTTCGCACTTTCTATAAACATAGGCAAACGCCGATCTTCTTTTCAGTCGGAATTGCTTCTCCATCGTTCACTTATTATGCGCTGAGAACTTTTCTGCCTCTTGCACGTCTGCGCTTCAAGACCTTTCTACCACTTGTTGACTTCATTCTTTCACGGAATCCGTGGACTTTGCTTCTTTGTCTTTTCTTGGGTTGGTAAGTTTGTTTCATTATTGTTGCCTCCGTTTAGGATAATTATTTTTTAGTATAAGTATATAAAATATACGCTTGCCTATTATAAGTGAAACGCAGGTGCGTGTCAACTGATTTTGGGTGTTTTGCCTATTTCGGCAAGGTGTATCTTCTGTTTTTTAAGGATTTTCTGCCCTTTTCATTGTGGCTCAAATTGCCTTAATTACATCACTTCAGGTGCATCAATGCCAAGAAGCGCAAGACCTTCCTTTATTGTTCTGCCAACGATGTCTGTGAGCATAAGTCTTGCATTCTTCACTCCCTCATCGTCAACGACAATGCGATGTCCGATGTAAAAACGATTGAATTTTTCTGCAAGGTCAACGATATGTCTTGTCACAACACTAGGCTCACGAACCTTGGCTGATTGCTTTACTGCTTCCCCAAATGCAAGGATGCTCTTGACAACCTCATAGCCGTCATCATCAAGGATTGCGTCAAGGTCAAGGTTGGTCAAATCATAGTCTCCACCCTTTCTCAATGCACTCTTTGAGCGAGCATAGGTATATTGAACATAGGGTGCTGTTTCTCCGTCAAAGTTGAGGACCTTGTCATAGGAGAAAACGATGTCCTTGATACGATTGTTCCACAGTGCTGAGAACACAACTGCGCCTACGCCAACGCTTTCTGCAATCTGCGCCTTGTCTTCAAGACTGGGGTTCTTTTCTTCAATGATTGCAAGTGCTTTTTCAACTGCTTTGTCAAGGACTTCCTTGAGCCAAACCACTCTTCCTTGACGTGTTGACATAGAGCCATCTTCCATGCTGACCATACCAAATGCAATATGCTCCATATCATCCTTTCCTGCAAAATCCATAAGTTCAAGCACCTTAAACACTTGCTTAAAGTGCAGATTCTGCTGATATGCAACAACATAGAGGCATTTGTGGAAATCATATTCTTGCTTGCGATAATATGCTGCTGCAAGATCCCTTGTTGCATAGAGTGATGCTCCATCTGCCTTCACCAAAAGACAGGGGGGCATACCATATTCATCAAGGTTGACAACCCTTGCTCCCTCGCTGGTTTCAAGGAGTCCCTTTGTTTCAAGCTCGTCAAGAATGGGTTGCATTTTGTCATTATAGAATGACTCGCCATTGTAGCTGTCAAAGTTGATTTTGAGGCGATTGTAAATCTTTGACACTGCTCGCATTGTCACATCCTTGAAGGTGTCAAAATATGCAGTGGCTTCCTTGTCGCCATCCTCAATGCGCTTGAACCATGCTCTTGCTTCATCGTCAAGTGCAGGATTGTTTTCGCTTTCTTGATGGTATCTCACATAGAGTGAGTTGAGGAAGTATTCATCATTCTCTGCGATTTCTTCAAGAGAGGACCACTTTCTTGTGGCAACGATAAGCTTGCCAAATTGTGTGCCCCAGTCACCAAGGTGGTTGATGCTCACAACATTGTAGCCAAGATGCTTGAAGATACGATAAAGCGCGCCACCAATGACTGTGGTTGAAAGGTGTCCAATGTGGAAGGGCTTGGCAATATTCACAGAGCTATAATCAATGCAAATTGTTTTGCCGTTGCCTTCATCACTGCCACCAATATTTTCTCTGTTAAGAAGCTCAATGAGTGTGCCTGCAATTGCCTTTCTGTTGAGGTGGATGTTGAGATAGCCACCAACTACATCTACCTTTTCAATGAAATCTACGCCTTCAAGTGATTTTGAAAGGTCGCTTGCAATTTGAGGGGGCGCCTTTCGCAGTGTGCGTGAAAACTTGAAGCAAGGGAGGCAAATATCTCCCATTTTGCTGTCCTTTGGCACTTCAAATGCGCCAAGAATTTCCTCTGCTGAAATTTGTTCGTTTTCAAGCACTTCTGCCAATTGTTTGTCAAATAACATAATATCCTGCCTTTTTCTTTACTTGTAAAGAAATTTTAAATACATAGTGTGTTTGATTTAGACATTGAAACGGAAGAGGACAACGTCATTGTCTTGCATGACGTATTCCTTGCCCTCACTTCTGACCTTGCCCTTTTCCTTTGCCACGTTGAAGGAGCCACATTCAAGGAGTGTCTGATAGTCAACGATTTCGGCACGAATGAAGCCTTTTTCAAAGTCGCTGTGGATTTTGCCTGCTGCCTGTGGTGCTTTGGTGCCTCTTTCAATTGTCCAAGCACGTGTTTCCTTTTCACCTGCTGTAAGATAGCTGATAAGTCCTAAAAGGTCATATGATGCACTGACGAGCTTGTCAAGACCACTTTCCGTAAGGCCATATTCCTCCATAAAGACCATCCTGTCCTCATCGTCAAGGGCAATGAGGTCCTCTTCAAGCTTTGCACAAAGAACAATACATCCAGCGCCTTCATCACCTGCGCCCTTTTTCACTGCCTCTGTGTAATCATTGCCACCAACAGACATTTCATCAACGTTGGCAACGTATATGACAGGCTTTGAGGTGAGCAGGAATTGCTCATCAATGTATGCCTTAAACTCATCATCAACATCCATTGTGCGCAGAGGCTTGCCATCCTCAAGCCATTTTTTCATTTTTTCAAGACGTTCAACGTCAACTGCGTATTTCTTGTCTGCCTTGAGCATTGAAATTGCCTTTGGAAGACGTCTTTCAACTGCCTCAATGTCTGCAAAGATAAGCTCAAGGTTGATGGTTTCCATATCTCTCAACGGATCAACCGAGCCGTCTACGTGGGTGATGTTTTCATCATCAAAGCATCTGACAACGTGGACTATTGCATCAACCTCACGGATGTGTGAGAGGAATTTGTTGCCAAGTCCTTCACCTCTGCTTGCACCCTTCACAAGACCTGCAATGTCAACAAATTCAAGGGTGGTTGGGGTGATCTTCTTGCTGTCATAAAGAGCAGCAAGCTTGTCAAGCCTTTCGTCTGGCACTGCAACAATGCCTACATTTGGCTCAATTGTGCAGAAGGGATAGTTGGCAGCCTGTGCGCCTGCCTTGGTGATTGCGTTGAAAAGTGTGCTTTTGCCTACATTGGGCAATCCTACTACGCCGAGTTTCATTTTTCTCCTTGTGCGTAAAGCTGTTCTATTACGCGATAACTTAAATACAATAGTTTAGTATAAACTAAAAAAAGGAGTTAGTAAAGGGAAAATGAAGATTTGGGAAGGAATAGTCCTTGGATTTATACAAGGACTCACTGAGTTTTTGCCTGTTTCGTCCTCTGGTCATCTGCTGTTTTTTGAAAAATTGGGGGTTGGAAAGGAGAGCTTGTTTTTCAACATATGTATGCATATCGGCACTTTGGTTTCTGTTCTTATTGTCACAAGAAAAACATGGGTGCCTATCATCAAAAATCCAAGGGATAAAACACTCCTCTATCTGTTCATATCCACCCTGCCAACTGTGGCAATTGCCCTGCTTCTTAAAGCCCTCGCTCCCACCCTTATTGACGGGGCTTATCTACCTCTCGGGTTTATGGTGACAACAGTGCTTATTGTATGTGCTGAAAAATTGCATTTTGACCAAAACAAAGGTTTATCAGTCAAATCAAGCATATTAAGTGGTGTTTTTCAAGGAATAGCTGTTTTGCCCGGCATATCAAGAAGTGGTGCAACCATCACTGCTTTACGGCTGTCTGGAGTGGACAAAAAGCAGTCTGCTGACTTCTCTTTTTTGATGTCTATCCCCATTATTGTAGGCTCACTTATCCTTGAAGGCATTGACCTTTTTAGATGTGAATTTACCTTTCCTACAAAGGACATTTTGCCCCTTGCCTTAGGCACAATCACTGCCTTTGTCTCCGGTTGTTTTGCAATCAAGCTCTTCCTCAAAATCATCAAGGACAAATCTCTTCTGCCCTTTGCTCTTTACACCTTCATTATGTCAATTGCATCCTTTCTTCTCCTTTCAAAATGACAATAAAAAACCGACACGTTGCTGTGTCGGTTTTCTTGTTGAACAAGCTTTTTTATCTTTGTCCTATGCGCAATTCAATTGTGCGATATATTTTTTCTTCCTTTTCTGCACTGATGCCTTTAAGCTTAAATCTGATGACATCTCCATTCCTCAAATTCATTTCATAAACAGTGTTTGTGAAGACTGCTTCATCAATCTTGATTGATGTGATATCGCTGAAAAGCACAGACATTCTGCCACTGACCTCTCTGCCATTCCTTCTTGATTCCTTGGGGAGCACGATTTCATTGGGTCGCATTGTAAAGGTTTTGCCGTTTTCAACAAAAAAGAGGAAAAGCATCACCAGCATAAGTATTCCACCAAAAGCAATTGCTGGAATTGCAAACATTTCTGTTGCCACCTCAAGAATGATGCCAACCACCAAAATCACTGCGAAGATTATTGCAAGAATGCCAACGATCATCGCCATTGTTGTTCTGTAAGTTTTTGTTTTCATATATTCTCCTTAAAATAGTATGTTTTGTGCTGTTGTTTTCACCACAGTCATAAATACACGCATAAAAACGCAATATTTGGATGAAGAGCAAGGAAGGTGCTTTTATATCAGTCCGTGGCATACTTGTCGTATGTGAGGGATGAGATAAAAGTGCCTGACGCAGTTATTCGCCTAATAGTATGTTTTGTGCTGTTGTTTTCACCACAGTCATAAATTCACGCATAAAAACGCAATATTTGGATGAAGAGCAAGGAAGGTGCTTTTATATCAGTCCGAGGCATACTTGTCGTATGTGAGGGATGAGATAAAGGCGCCTGACGCAGTTATTCGCCTAATAGTGCGTTTTTATAGACTCTTGCCTCGTAAGGACGAAGCTTGTCACCTATTTCACCTTCGTAGTTGGACAAAATTTCTTTTGAGTGAGGGTAGATATACTTCTTTGCCTTTTTTGATGACAAGGTTTTTTCGGAAAGGTTGATGATGACGGTGAGCTTTGTGCCGTTTTCACCAATTTTGTCATAGACAAAAAGCTGTCTGTGGCCTTTGAGATGAAGGTTGAATTGACCATAGATGGCTGCATCTGCATATTCCTTCCTCAACGCGATTGCCTTGCGATAGAAATTCAGCTGTGAATTGGGGTCGTTTTCCTGTGCTTCCACATTGACATCAACATAGTTGGGATTGACCGTATACCAAGGAGTGCCTGTTGTAAAGCCTGCATTTGCAGTGGCATTCCATTGGACAGGAGTGCGAGCATTGTCACGGGCAGCATACTTTGCCATCTTCATAATCTTCTTTTGAGAGAAAATCTTGAGCTTTTCAAGAAGCTTCTTTGTTGAGAAGGTGCTGACGTCAACAAAATCATCCCACTTTTCGTAGTCGAGATTGGTCATGCCGATTTCTTGACCTTGATAGACAAATTGAGCACCACTGAGGAAGGTATACATTGTGCAGAGAGCCTTGCCACTTTCAAAGCGATACTTTTCACTGCCATATCTTGAAATGTTGCGAGGTTGATCGTGGTTTTCAATATAGTTGGCATTGATTCCTCTGCCATAAAGCTTTGTCTGCCAATTATTGTAGATTTTTTTGAGCTTCCTGAGGCTGAATGGGAGTCTGATCCAGCTTATCATAAAGCAATCTGCTTCCATATGCCGAAAACCAAACATCATATCAAGGACTCTGTCCTCTCCGTCAATGTATTTCAGTGCGTTTTTGGGCGTCATCATAGGAGCTTCACCAAGCTGCAGTCTGCCCTCATACTCCTTGACCACATCTCTATACTCTTGAAGGTATTTTTTAAGATTTGGGCCGGGGGAATAATGCTCCATACCTCTTGCAGCAGGCAGAGGGAAGCCATTGGGGAGTCCTTCCTTCTTTGAAATGTATGTGATGACGTCCTCTCTGAAACCGTCAACACCCATATCAAGCCAATATCTCATTATCCTTTTGACCTCTTCTCTAACAGCAGGGTTGTCATGATTGAGGTCGGGCTGCTCAACGGCAAAAAGATGGAGATAATATTCACCTCTCTCCTCATTCCATTTCCAGCCGTCACCGGGGAAGGTTGCCATCCAGTTGTTGGGAAATTTCTTTCCATCCTTGCCCTTGCCAGGACGCCAGATATAATAGTCCTTGTATTGAGGATCGCCAGCAGCAGACCTTTTGAACCACTCGTGTTGGTCGCTGGTGTGGTTGATGACAAGATCCATAATGACACGCATACCACGTGCGTGTGCGCCGTCAAGAACTGCCTTGAAATCCTCATTGGTGCCGTATTCTGGATTGATATTGTAGTAGTCAGCTATGTCATAGCCATAGTCCTTTTGAGGTGATGCATAAAGTGGTGAAAACCAAATTGCATCCACTCCAAGACTCTTGATGTAATCCAGCTTTTCAAGTATGCCTTTAAGGTCGCCAATGCCATCTCCGTCACCGTCCTTGAATGAACGAGGCCACACCTGATAAACACACATTTCATTATACCATTGTCTGCTCATAATTTTCTCCTAAAATATCATAAATGCAACAAAAGTGGGCATTTATCACCCACTTTTGTGTTTGTCAAGTGCTTATTCTGCGCTTTCTGTTGTTTCCGTGGCTTCTGCACCTTCGGGTGCTTCAACCTCTTTTACGATGGGATTGCCGTCCTCATCATATTCAACCTCAGGGGCCTCTTCCTCATAGGGAGCAAGTGCCACTGACACAACGTTTGCCTTGTCGTTTTTGAGGCGCATTATTCTGACACCTTGTGTGTTTCTGCCAATACGGCTGATCTCTTCTGCGTGGACACGAATGACGATTCCGTTGTCTGTGATCATCATGACATCAAGGTTGTCATCAAGGACCTTGAGGCTTACGAGGTCGCCTGTCTTATCGTTGAACACACCTGCCTTGACGCCCTTGCCTGCTCTGCCTTGGAGAGGATACTCTTCAACTGAGCTTCTCTTGCCGTAGCCGTGTGATGTGACTGTCAAGACTTCGCTGTTTTCGTGGACGACTGCAAGGTCAACCATATATGCGCCCTCTGCAAGTCTCATTGACTTGACGCCCATTGC
>JAFWBH010000085.1 GCA_017507205.1 Clostridia bacterium | reverse complement strand
GACGGCATTTCATATGTTTTGGGCGCACCCGAATTTGTGTTCAAGAGCCTTGACGATGAAAAGAAGGCAAAAATCGCAGAAATGGCAGAGCAAGGCTATCGCGTCCTTGTCCTTGCAAAATCAACTGGTCAATTTGACGGAAACAATCTCCCCGAGGGGTTGAGCCTTGTCGCATACATCTACATCACAGACAAAATTAGAGCCGAGGCACCAGACACCCTCAGATATTTCAAGGAGCAAGGGGTCACGGTTAAGATTATCTCTGGCGACAATCCTGCAACAGTGCGCACAGTGGCAATACGTGCAGGTCTTGACAACTGCGATGATATCATTGATATGTCAAGCGTGAACGATGAAGAAATCCCTGAAATTGCTGAAAAATATACAATCTTTGGCAGAGTGTTGCCTCACCAAAAGCTTGCTCTTGTCAAGGCACTGAAAGCAAAAGGACACACCGTTGCCATGACAGTTGATGGTGTCAACGATGTCCTTGCATTAAAGGAGGCAGACTGCTCTGTTGCAATGGCTTCTGGCTCTGACGCAGCAAAGAATGTCAGCTCACTTGTCCTACTTGACTCCAACTTTGCATCAATGCCAAAGGTGGTTGAGGAAGGCAGACGAAGCATCAACAACCTTGAACGCACAGCATCCCTCTACCTTATGAAAACACTCTACAACACAATGCTTGCAGTGCTGTTTATGATTGTGCCTATGGGGCTCCCCTTTGAGCCTAGAAACCTCACCCTCATCAGCTCCGTCACAATCGGCATGCCCTCAATTGCACTTGCTCTTGAGCCCAATAAGGAAAGAGTATCTGGTCACTTCTTGCCCAAGGTTCTATCTCACGCACTGCCCGGAAGCTTGACTGTTGTCATAGGTGCAGCAGCAGTTTTGATTACAAGCAGCTTCATACTGCCAGAGCTTAATGTCCATCAAGTGCAAAATATGTATCTCATTCTGACAACCTTTGTAGGACTTATGTATCTATTCAAGGTGTCACTGCCATTCAGTTGGATACACGCTGTCAATTTCTTTGCAATGATTGCAATCTTTGTCGCATTCCATTTTATCAAGGTGGGCGACCCCAACGGTGGCTTCTATTTCAGCACAGCAGAGTTTTATGGCATTCACCTTGACTATACACCCGAAATGGCATACGCCCTGCTGGTCATAGGCGCAATCCTTGCTGGCGTGTTTGTGGGGCTCCTCTTTGCACTCAAAGGACTCACCAAAAAAGAGGATGGTAAATTTGTCCAATTCCTCAGAAAAATGAAGGTTGTCTAAAAGCACTTATTTCAACCAAATCAGCACTTTACACAACAAAAAAGAGCAACACAAGTTGCTCTTTTTGTTTGTTTGATTGTTTTGCGATGTTGTATTATAAGGTTATTTTCACATAGTCGCCATCACTGTCTGCCACTTCAACAAGCACCAGTCCTTTGTGTTCTTTTAATATCTCGATTGACTTTGAGAAGAACTCCTTCAATTCCTTCTTTGATGGCAAGTTGTCAACATGCTCTTGCATGGAATTTATGTCCTCTTCCTTCATATCCTCAATCTCAATCTCGTCTTCAGTGAGGTGTTTTTTGGAGTCAATACTATTTATGTGGTCAAGGAAGTTTTTTCTGTTCTTGTTCATTGCCCAAGCCACTATCCCTGCCATTGGTTTGAAAAGTGGAATATACAAGGTTTTTTTCTTGCCACCTTCTTCTGCAATTTCTATTTTCATTCTACATAAATCTCCACTACATCGCCATCTTCGGTGCTGATTTCAACAAGCTTGCCCATAACACCAAGGGACACCATTTCATATATTTGCTTGAAATCAATTTTTTTCAGAACGTCTGTGCTGTCACCAAATGACATACCCGACATTATTCCTTCGTTTGTCAAAAGCAATTCAATGAGAGCAAGAGGGAGATTGACACTGACTTTGTCCCCATCTCCACTGTTGACTCTTATACGCAAAAATTTACTGCTCATATCCTTGTTTGCAACAAGTTTTGTCACAGGACCTTCCCCATCATCCAAAAGCTCATCAACGCTGACACCAAATGTGCGTGCAAGTGTTTTGAGAAGTGTAATATCTGGGCAAGATGCATCGTTTTCCCACTTTGATACTGCTTGAGGTGATACGCCACAAATTTCTGCAAGTGCTTCTTGTGTTATGTTTTTTTCTTTTCTAAATGTTGCAATGTTTTGACCTAATGTTTTCATACGTTCCTCCTTTGTTGGATTGATTTGATGCCTTAATTATGAATGAAAAAAGCACCAAAATCCACATATCATTGGTTGAAACGGACAACTATCCGTTGACTTTTTTCTCAACTGTTGGTTGTAAACCCTATTTTACACCCAATTTTGCAAGAATTCAACAAAAAAAGCCACTCAATGCGAGTGGCTTTTCAATATGAGATTAATACTATTTATCCTTTCTTCTTTCTGCTGTTTCAAGAAGGACCTTTGCCTTGAACTGGTCAAGGGTCATTGTGCCAAGGTCACCCTCTGCACGATGACGAACTGAAATAAGACCTTGCTCTGCTTCCTTATCGCCAATGACAACAATGTAATTGACCTTGTCAAGCTGTGCTTCTCTTATCTTCTTGCCAAGCTTTTCACTTCTGATATCTGCCTCTGCTCTAATGCCTGCATTGAGGAGTGCCTTTGCTGTTTCCTCTGCGTTGGCGATTGTTCTGTCTGTAAGTGAAAGGACACGAACCTGCTCTGCTGACAACCACAAGGGGAATGCTCCGTTGTATTTTTCAATGAGCATTGCAAATGTGCGTTCATAGCATCCGATTGAGCTTCTGTGGACAATAAGAGGACGTTGCTTTTCACCGTTCTCATCAATGTAGAGCATATCAAATCTGTCTGCCAATGCAAAGTCAATTTGAACTGTGAACAATGTATCCTCTTTGCCGTGGACATTTTTGCCTTGGAAGTCAAGCTTAGGACCATAAAATGCTGCTTCACCCCAACCGGTTTCGTATTCAACGCCCATATTATTGAGGATTTGCTCCATTGTGGCTTCAACCTTATTCCAATCCTCTGCTGTGCCAACATACTTGTCTGCATCTTGAGGATCCCAGCGTGAGAAACGAAGGGTGACGTCATTTTCAAGGCCGAGAACGTCAATGAGATATTTGATGATGCCAACTGCACCTTCAAATTCCTTTTCAAGCTGGTCAGGCGTGCAAACGATGTGTCCATCTGAAAGTGTGAATTGTCTGACTCTTGTGAGTCCGTGCATTTCACCACTTGCTTCCTTTCTGAAAAGAGTTGCAGTTTCTGCATATCTCACGGGCAAATCACGATATGATTTGAGTCCGTTTTTGTAGATTGTAAATTGGAGAGGACAGGTCATAGGACGAAGTGCCAAGATTTCATCATCAACACCCTCTTCACCGATGTAGAACATCTTGTCCTTATAGTGATCCCAGTGTCCTGAGGTGATGAAAAGATTGTTCTTTGTCATGATAGGTGTTTTGGTGAGGAGATAGCCACGCTTTTGCTCTTCATCCTCAACAAAGCGTTGCATAAGCTGAATGATTCTTGCGCCCTTTGGCATAATGAGGGGCAAGCCTTGACCAACGTTTTCGTCTGTCATAAAGAAGCCAAGATCTCTGCCAAGACGATTGTGATCACGCATCCTTGCCTCTTCAAGCTTTTTGAGATACTCTTCAAGCTCTGCCTTCTTGTCAAATGCTGTGCCGTAAATACGTGTGAGCATCTTGTTCTTTTCACTGCCACGCCAATATGCGCCAGTAAGTGAGGTCAGCTTGAATTCCTTGACCTTGCCTGTTGATGCAAGGTGAGGACCTGCACAAAGGTCAATGAAGTCACCTTGTGTGTAGAATGAAATTTCTTCGCCTTCGGGAATATCACTGAGAAGCTCAATCTTGTATGTTTGCTTCATCTTTTTGAGCATTGCCTCTGCTTCCTTTCTTGAAACGACCTTTCTTTCAATGGGGAGATCAGCCTTGATGATTGCTCTCATCTCTGCTTCAATCTTTTCAAAGTCACCTTGATTGATAGGTGTCTTGAAATCAAAGTCGTAGTAGAATCCGTTTTCAATTGAGGGTCCAATTGCCAATTGCACTGTGGGATAAATGTTCTTCACAGCTTGTGCAAGAATGTGTGATGCTGTGTGACGATATGCAGACTTGCCCTCGTCATCATTCCAGGTCAGCACTTCAAACTTGCAGTCATGATCAATGGTTTCTCTCAGTGAGGTGAGCACACCGTCAACTTTGCATACAAGTGCCACTTTTGCCAGTCTTTCACCGATTTGCTTTGCGATTTCATAGCCTGTTGAAGGTTGTTCAATCACGATTTTGCTTCCGTCTTTAAGTTCGATATTCATATATACTCCTTTTGCAGTCGGCTTTACAACAGCCGTACTAAATTGATGTCTTTTGTTATTTGATTATAAATTCAAATTGATGTGTTCTGTTTGGGAGAAGCTTGTATCTTCTCTTGGTGACAGCGATTGCAGGAAGGTCACCCCCGACACCACGTTGTCCACCGTCAATATACACATACACCCCGTCCTCATCATTGACCATTTCATGAATATGGTTGGTGTTTTCAAGGGCTTCAGTGCTATACTTATGACAGCTGAATTCAAAGGGCTTTGAAAGAGCTTCAAATCTCAGTCCGTTTTCTCCACCGATCTCTGCCCATCTTACATCGCAGTGATTTCCGTTTTCTTGTGGATAGAGATATCCGTGGTCAAAGTCCTCAACTCTTCCTTCATATGTGCCAAGGAATGCGCTTGTTTTTCTATCGCAATAGTTTTCGTGAGGGCCTCTGCCATAGAATGCCACATCATCACCTACATTGAGCTTTGCCTTGAAGCCGAATCTAGGCAAGCCGTAGACAATTCCACGGCATTTAAGAGACATTTTTATGCCGTCCTTGCCTGCCTCATAGACTGCCTTCATCACAGGCATACGAGATGATCTCCAACTGACCTCAACAGACTTGTCCTTCACCTTGATTGATGATGTGACCATATCCTTTGTTGTCCTCTTGTAGAAGTAAACTCCAATAAGGTCCTTGAAGAATTTTCCAACCTGTGGCACATAGTCATTGTCTGTGGGTGCACGCCAGAAATTAGGTTTTATGTGTCCAGAAATAAGCTCTAAACCATTCTTTTTGACACTTACAATATATCCAGAGTTCTTGTTGATGGTTGCAACAACGCCACCACCCTCAAGGATGATATTGTCGCCATCAAGGTGCATTGACTTGCCTTCCTCACCCTCAAATGCCTTTGGCGCAAAGGGTGAAAGCTCAAGCTGTTCCTCGCATACAACACTGCCCTTTTCCACACCTCTGTCAGTGGCAAGCTGAATGGCTTTTACACTGAGGTGGATGTCGTTTCCACTCCACTCAAATGGTATGTCAACAAGTGCCTTTTCACCGGGTGCAACTGATGGCATTTCAACCATTGCAGTATATCTTTCTTCGCCATCAACGAGGAGTGTCATTGAAAGGGAGAACATATCCTTCAAATTGGTGAACATATATTCGTTGGTGATTTCCACCTTGTTGTCTACAAGGGCAAACTCAACCTGTTGATAAACCTTTTTTACCTCATAAAGTGCTGGGTTGGGACTGCGATCTGCACGGAAAATTCCATTGAACACAAAGTTGCCGTCATTGGGATGATCATCCCAGTCACCACCGTAAGTCCACTCTACTGTGCCGTCTTGACGGACACGCTTGATTGCCATATCTGCAAAATACCAGACACAGCCACCACAGAGCCTGTCGTATTTTTTGAAATGCTTCCAATAGTCAGCAAAATTGCCAAGAGAGTTGCCCATTGCGTGAGCATACTCGCAAAGGAAATATGGCTTGTCACGATAGGTTTTGGGAGTGAGCCTATGTCCTGCCAGTGACCAAAGTGCGATTGAATGGATGTGGGTCTTGTTTTGACCAATCTCTTCCATAAATGACTCGGGAGTGTACATCTCACTCATCACATCGCTATACTTCAAATAGCCATCTGCCTCGTAATGTATAATTCTTGTATTGTCAAGGGCGAGGGTGGTTTTTCTCATTTCCTCAAATGCCCTGCCCTCATCACCTGCCTCATTGCCAAGTGACCACATAACCACTGAGGGATGATTGCGATATGTGCGCACCATATTTTCCATACGCCAACAGCACTGCTTTATCCACACAGGATTTGAACGAGGAATGCGTCTTGCCAAGCCGTGAGTTTCAAGATTGTTTTCACTGACCACCATAATGCCATACTTGTCGCAAAGGTCATAAAACTCACGAGAATTTGGATAGTGAGATGTTCTTATGGTGTTGATGTTGTTCTGCCTTAAAAGAATAATGTCACTCTCTGTGATTTCCTTTGGCACAGCAAAGCCATATTCGGGGTGGAATTCGTGACGGTTTACACCACGGAATTTCAGCACCCTTCCGTTGAAGAGAATGGTTGTATCTCTCTCCTCGGTCTTTGGCACAACCTCAATTTTTCTGAAGCCAAAATTGATTTCACGCCTATCCACCTCTCTGACACCAGAATGTCTGTTTTCATTGAGAGTCACACAAAGCTTGTATAAATATGGGCTTTCACAGCTCCAAAGATGAGGCTCTTCAACCCTTCCACCAAACTTCATTTTGAAGGTGTCGCCCTCATCAAATTCAAGGACTCTGAAGCTGTCCTTGACAACAACATTGCCCTCTCTGTCAACAAGCTCAACAATGACATCACCGTCACCGTAATCGTCCTTGTCGCAGGCAATGTCAACGTTGCATTTGAATTTTGCCTCACTGAAATCATCGTTGAATTCAGCTGTTGCAAAAATGTCTGAAATGTGGCAATATGGCTCAAAAACGAGGTTTACATCTCTAAAAACGCCAGATAAACGCCACATATCTTGATCTTCAAGATAACTTCCTGTTGTCCAACGGAACACAACAATCTTCACTGTATTCTGCCCAACCTTGACAAATTCAGTGATGTCATATTCCTGATAATCAAAGCTACTTTCGCTGTATCCAACAAACTTGTCATTGATATACAGCTCTGCCCCACTGCCTGCACCAAAGTTGATTTTCACAAGGGAGTCAAGGCTGTCAATTGAAAAATCCCTCTCATACACAGCACAAGCGTTGTCCTTGTCATCAATATGAGGCTTTTTGCCACGCCTTGTTTCAATGGGGTATGGATATCTTATGTTTGTGTAAATGGGCTTGCCATATCCCTTCATCTGCCAGTTGGATGGCACCTCAATTTCATCCCAGCTTGCAGGATGTCTGTCAAGGATAAGCACAGAGCTATAAAAACGGAATCTCCATGAGCCATTGAGTGAAAGGACTCTCTCCTTCCCCTCAGTGTCCATAGGAAAGCCAGCCCCATGCTTGTCAAGGGTGTTGACACTATACACATTTACATCGTTGTGGCAGTTCATAATCTTTAAGGAATATAATTGATTCTTCTGCAGTTGGGACATTCAGCATAGTCCCCACTTTGACGGAGCTTTTCAATGACATCATTGGGCATTTCCATACGACATCTTCCGCAGATTTTCCTTGATGCGTCATACTCAACGAATACAGGCATCTTTTTGGGGTCACGGAGTGCCTTATATTTTGCCAAAAGCTCCTCGGGGATTTCCTTTTGAAGCGCTCCAAGCCTTGCCTTGATTTCGTTTGCTTTGGGCTGTAATTCTGCCATAAACTTGTCATAGACAGCCTTTGCTTGCTTGAAGCCTTCACTTGCCTTTATTCCTGCATCCCAGGTCTTTTTATAATCGTTGGTGACACCGTCAATACGATTCATTTCCTTGCTTGCTTCTTTTTCAAGGGCAATGATTTCACTGATGATGCCATCAACCTCTTTGAGATAATATTCTGCTTCCTTTACGTCATCCAAGTCCTCGAGAAGTCCTGTAAACTCATCAAGCTTTATTTTGAGATCCTCAATCTTGCTTTGAATTTTTGCGTGATTTGCAACGATTTCACCTGCTTCTGCTGAAAGCTTGCCAACAGTGTTTGTTGCAGTTTCAAGGGTTTTCTTTGCAGAAAGAAGTGATGCAAGCTCTTTGCTTGATGTGGCTTCTGTTTCAAGAGCAATAAGCTCAAGATCTACTCTTTGGTATTCGAGTATTGTATCAAATTTCATATTTCCTCCAATGTCCTGAATGGACAGGGTTGATTTGCTTTTACAACCTTAACCTTGTTGCCGATGATTGATTTGAACACATCCTCGGCCATAATTTCACTTGCGTAGTGAGAGAATTCAATTGCAGGGAAATCTCTGTTGACTGCTTCAAGATACATGTG
>JAFWBH010000084.1 GCA_017507205.1 Clostridia bacterium | reverse complement strand
GGTGGGATACAAAGGGCTTGTAAGGAACGAAGTGACGGAATAGCGATTGCTACGGCTTGCCGTCAATCGCGTCCAAAGTTATTCGCTAAATAGCGCTATTTTTTTGACGGATGTTTGCAGGCAGTGTTTTACTGCACTCTGCAAAAACTGCGATTATTTAGATGCATAGCAAGAAAAGAAAAAGCCCACGGATAGGAGCATACTTGTTGTATGTGACTATTCGTGGACTTGAACTTGCCGAAGCTAGGCGCTAAATAGCGCAGTTTTTATCCAATGACACGAAGAGGCAGAATAAGATACAACCAACTATCCTGCTCTCCCTTGATGATGCCGGGAGCTGTTGATGATGTAAAGTTCAAGGTGACAAACGGGTCTTGGATTGCCTTCATACATTCGCTGATATACTTGCTGTTGAAGCCGATGATGAGGTCCTTACCTTTGAGGCCGATGGTCACTTTTTCATTGATTTCGCCTTCTTCACTCTTTGCGTTCAATGAAATTGAATCTTCCTTGATTTCCATCTTGACATATGCTTTCTTTTCAGAACGATTGATGAGAGATACTCTTTCAATGCTGTTTTCAAATTGCTTTTTGTCGATGGTCACCTCTGTTGAGAGCACATTGGGGATGATCTTTTCGTAGTTGATGTAATCCTCTGCGATGAGTCTTGACACCATCTTTGTGTGGAAAAGGTCAATCATGATATAGCTCTTGTCAATGTAGACTGTGAGTGTTTCATTTTCGTCATCGAGGAGTGCGCTGAGCTCATTCATACTCTTTGCTGGCACAACGATTTTGTCAATGATGCCGTTGTTTTGGATGGGCATCTTGGCAAGTGCAAGACGATAGCCGTCTGATGCAACGCCTTCAAGCTCTGATTCCTTGATGTTGAGGCAGATGCCACGTAGTGAAGGTCTTGATTCATCCATTGCGACGTTGAATTTGACCTTGCTGATGAGCTCCTTCAAGTCTTTTTTGAGGATGACAAAGGAGTTTTCCTTGGCAACATCCTTGAATACAGGATATTCATCTGCGCTGTAGCAGTTGATATACACCTCGCTGTCAAGATATCTCACTGCCAGCTTGCCTGAGGTTGTGCCATCAAGCTCAATCTGCTCATCACCGATACGCTTTGCGTAGTCTGCAAAAAGCTTGCCGGGGACAACCACTTCTCCTTCAATGAGGACCTCTGCATTGATTTTCTTTTCAATGGCAAGCTCAAGGTCTGTTGCAAAGATTGTGACAACATCACCAAAAGCGCTGACCTTGACACATTCAAGAATGGGGTTGCTTCTCTTTATGGGCAATGCTCTGACAACTTTTTGAAGTGCATCACCGAGTTCGTTTCCGTTCAGAATAACTTTCATTTTTTCGCCTATTTTTAATTATTTTTTTATTTTTAATTATTATACCATAAATAAGCGATGTTGACAAGTGGAAAAGTCAACAAAACACCAAAAACAAGACATTTTTTTCCATCAAAAACCCCGTCAGAATGCCTGAAAATACAGTCAAAAATATTGTGGAAAATGTTGACAACTTTTGTAGATAACCAACATTTCGTCCCCATTTAAGAAAAAGTTATCCCCATATTGCCGAGAATGCCACAAATTCACATTGCAGATACACATAGACTTACAACCATAATTACAATTTCTGTAGACACACATACCACCTCTATTTTAAGTATTTTCCGTTGGCCTTCGTAGTGGAGATAAGCGCCTCTCCACTTAAAAGCCACGAGAAACACGAAAAGTGAAGGATTTGTGAAAAAAATAGAAAAAACGAGCCTTCTCTCGTCCTAAAATTTCAACAGTCGTAATAAAAAAAATGAAACCCTCGCCGTGCTGACGAGGGTTAGTTGTTCAATTAAATTGTTTTGTTTTTAAAAATTCAATTGCTCTAGGATGCAACAAACCTATTGGAAGTGTTGCAATGTGCTTAAAAGCATCTTCCTTGAATGGATCAATATATTTGTGTAACATACCATCAAACATTTCATGATATTCTTCTTTAGAATAATTTTCATAAAGTATCTCATGTTTATGATATCCTTGTGCATCAGGAGAATGTTCCATTTTAGTTTCAAACAATGCGTCGGAGTCGAGGACGATACATGTTCCGTATTTTACACCACGCAACTCTTCTATGCAAAACCAATAATTGAATGATTTTACATCTCTCCACGATCTCAATTTTACATATATAGTAACCTTGTCAAGATACAGTGCCCAACAGTTTTTGTCTTTTTTAAAGCCATATTTCAAGAGCAACTCTTTTGTTATGCGATTAAAATCTCTTTTTTCCACCTTATAACCTCTCAATAGAATATAATATATTTCGTGTAGCCACCTAGAGCTTTATCATAATTCAAGATTTGTTTTATTCCTCTACGGGCACTACGCTTATTGTATGGTTTAAGCTCAAATATGGTCTTTGAAAGTTTATCTAGTCCATCTGCACAAATCGGGGTTATAATACCTCGTTTGCACCCAATAAAGTCCTGTTTCGGTGTCGTAGTAGTATCCACGATATCTTATTCTACACCATTGTGCAAGGTTTGTGTCGCCACTCACCGTGCATCTACCAAAGGCATCGTAACGGAAGCCAACAACCTTTGTGCCAGTGCTGTCATAGACTCCAACAACGTCACATTGGATATATTTTACCACACCACGTACTGCTTTGCAAGATAAAATAAAACCCCGCCATTTAGACGGGGCTTATGTTATTTTATAATTTGTAATCCAAAGACTGAGTTGCTGGTTTCAATTTCTTTTTTGACGATATCGGCAATCATTTGCCAAAAATCAGGGCGTTCATCTTTAAACCACCATTTTATGCCCCTATGCTTATACTTAAAAGCACCCAACTCTTTAGCATACAACACAGGCATATTTATTCTTTTTAAGCAATTTCCGATTTTAACATTAATTTCAAATTCGTTGAATTGCTCCCACACATAAAATTCTATGTATCCCAATTCGCTTTTGAAGAAAAAGTGCTCTCCTAATTCATCGCTATAATCAAATTCAAAACCACTGTCCGTTACTAAAAAACCTAACTTTTCAAGGACGATAACCCTCGTGAATGCCATTATTATTTCTCCTTCAACATCGCCTTGGATAAATTTTACCACACTGCTCCCCTATTTGCAATATATATTAGCATTGGCAAAATTGAATACAAAAACAAAAAAAATGTGAAACAAAAGCGTGAAACCTATTGCCCAAGGAAAAAAAATGTGCTATTTTATAAATATAAAAGAAATTTTGGAGATGGATTATGGCTCAAAAATCAACAGACTCAAAACTCAAGGCCCTTTACACCGACAATGAAGAAAACGTCAAGGTAGAGCTGGGTGGCGTAAACGCAATTGATGTCGACATCACTCTCATTGACAGAAACCCTGACCAACCAAGAAAGGTATTCAATGAGGAATCACTCCGTGAAATGTCCAATTCTATTGCAACGTATGGTGTTCTTCAACCTCTTCTCGTCACAGAGAACAACGGAAGATATCTCATCATTGCTGGCGAAAGAAGATTCAGAGCTGCATATATGGCTGGTCTTAAACGCGTCCCTGTCATCATCAGAGAGCTGACCAATCAACAGATACAAGAAATCGCACTCATTGAAAATCTTCATCGTGAGGACCTCAATGCTATTGAAGCAGCAGAGGGCATGAGAGAGCTGATGGAAAACCATGGCTTGACACAAGAGGCTGTTGCCAATCGCATCGGCAAATCTCGTCCTTATGTCACCAACACTCTCCGTCTGTTGCAGCTTCCAAAGGAAGTGACAGATCTCGTCAAGGAAGGACAGCTTTCTCCCGGACACGCAAGAGCACTTATCTCAATTGATGACAAGGAATATCTTGTTCAGCTTGCCAGCCAAGCTGTTGCAAGCCACCTTTCAATCCGTGAGCTTGAAATGAAGGTGCGCCTCTACTTTACAAGAAAATCTATCCCCAGTGGACCAAGAAAGCAACCTCTCCCCATTGAGCTTAAAGAAATGGTTAGTGATATGAAGAGAGTCTTTGCAACAAAGGTCAGAATTGCTGGCAATGAAACAAAGGGACGTATTTACATTGATTACTTCAACAAGGACGATCTTGACAGAATTCATGAAATAGTTCAAAAGCTCAAATACGACGAGAAGCTCTAAAATTCAACACATATAAAGCCTCACAGAAAAGTGAGGCTTTTTTATTGCGACGTATTCCCTATTGATTTTGCATTTTTCTTATGGTAGAATATGAGAGATAAGCATAGCTTAAAATATCAAGATAAAGGTGGATTATGGACATCAGACAAATCATCAACAACACAGTAGATCATATCAAATCCAAAACAAATCAAGCACCAACAATCGGTTTGATTTTGGGCAGTGGTCTTGGTGATTTTGCAGATGGATTGGAAAACAAGGTTGTCATTCCCTTTTCAGACATTCCTGACTTTCCAAGATCAACGGTGGCAGGGCACAAAGGTGCATTTGTCATAGGCGAATGCCAAGGAAAGACTGTTGTGGCACTTCAAGGCAGAATACACTACTATGAAGGCTATCCTCAACAAGTCATCACAATACCAGTCCGAGTTATGAAACTCTTAGGCGTGCAAAAAATTATAATTACAAATGCATGTGGCGGTGTCAATCTCAACTTCAATCCCGGTGACTTAATGTTGATTTCAGACCATATCAATTATTCAGGAGCAAATCCCCTCATAGGACAAAATCTTGACGAGTTTGGGCCACGCTTCCCCGATATGTCAAACATATACACAAAAGATCTACGCAACAAAATATCAAAGGTTGCAGAGGAAAACGGAATTGCACTCCGTCAAGGTGTGTATGCAATGTATTCAGGCCCCAACTATGAAACACCCGCCGAAATCCGTATGTTCCGCACACTAGGTGCAGATGCTGTCGGAATGTCCACAGTGCCAGAGGCAATAGTGGCTGCCCACTGCGGTATGGAAGTTGTTGGCATATCCTGTATCACCAATATGGCAGCAGGTGTGTTACCTCAAAAACTCAACCATCAAGAGGTTGTTGAAACGGCAGCACTTGTCCATGACAAATTCCAAAGATTGTTGACCTTAATCATCGGCAACATAGACTAATAATATTAAAGTATAAAAAAGTATAAATTTAAAGGAGATAGATATTATGGCAAAAGAAACCAAAAAGGTAAAAAGCTATTATGTCGATGTTGACAAGGATCTTGGCACCTATGGTGCATTTGGTTGGAAATTGCTCTCACAAAATGGCACTTCCGGTATGGTTGAGCTTGTCTTGTATAGGGACACAGAGCATCCCCACTATGAAGAGCTTATAAAGGCAGAAGCACTTTACGAAGCCAAGAAAAACGAATATCACAATGTGCCACGCCCCGTGAAACCTGAAGAGCCTAAATTCTTAGATTTCAAAGGTAGAAAGGAATATCCCAAAAAACTCAGCGATTTTCACATGGCAGAAATCCGTTACGACAATACAAGAAGAGCGCTTTGGAAAGAAATTGAACAAATAGTCATTGAAACCAAATTAAATTACATCATTGACTAAAAACATAACAATAAAAAACGGCTGATATTTTTCAACCGTTTTTTCATTTTTTACAATGGTCTTTTCTTTATTTGTCCATATTGGCGAGGGTATTGCTTCGGGGTGGGTGATGTCTTTTCAAACACCAGGATGCAACGCCTATCTCCATTTGGCAAATTGAATGAAAATGACTTTTTGTGTGTCATATTGAGTGTTTTAAGTGCGTTTTTGGACACTTCAAGCTCACTTTCATCTGTTTTGTATGCTATCATTATGCCACCAACCTTGATGAGAGGTGAGCATATTTCAAGAAGGATTGGCAGGGCTGACACTGCCCTTGCTGTAACTGTGTCAAACCTCTCAAAAAGGTCCTTCATCTCCTCTGCTCTGCCAGATATTGTTTTCAGGTTTTTGACGCCAAGAAAACGAGCTGTGCCACCGACAAAATTCATCTTTTTGGCTGTTGAGTCAAGGGCTGTCACTTGGACATCTCTGCGTGCTGAAGCAATGGGGAATGACGGGAAGCCCCCACCACTGCCAACATCAATGAGGGTTGCGCCCTCTGGGATGAAGCTGACGCCTGCAAGAGAGTCTATGAGGTGCTTCACCACAAATTCATCCTTTCCGGTGATTGAGGTCAGGTTGAACTCCTTGTTGGCCTCTACAACAGCGTCATAGTAGGCTTCAAGGGTGTCAATGCAATCTTCGTCAAGGGATAGGCCGAAAAGGCTCTCTGCGCTTTCTTGGAGCAAAAGTCTGTTGATTGACATAAATTCCTCTTTTTGAGCTTGATATAGATATAATAACACAAATTTCATCACTTGCAACAACTTGCGACAAAATATTGGTTTATTCTCCTCTCCCTCAAATGAAAATATATATGGCGACTTATTGCACTTGCAAAAAGCGACACAATCGTGTAAAATATTCGGTGGAGGCAATTATGAAAATAGGCATCATAACTGCAATGGCAGACGAAACAACACCCTTGTATCAAAAGATGGGCAAGGAAACAGGCAAAATCAAGGTGGCAGGTGTCACCATTTTCAAATATGAAATTGACGGCAACGAGATATTCCTCGTGCGATCAGGTGTCGGTGAGATTCGCGCTGCAATGACCTTCCAGCTTCTTGTTGACAAATTTGACGTTGACGCAGTGCTGAACTTTGGTCTTGTAGGCTCTCTTGACAACAGGTTTGATGTGGGCGATATTGTCCTTGCTGAAAAGATTGTGCATTATCAATTTGACACAAGCATTTTAGACGGAGTGTCTGTTGGTCAATATGACGGCAATGACAGCATCTATTTCACCACAGACAAATTTCTTATTGAAAAGGTGCAAGAGGAGCTTGGCGAGGTGTTGCCTCAGGTTGTGGTGGCATCTGGCGACAAATTTATCGCATCAAAGGAGGACAAGGCATACCTTCGCACCTTCGGTGCAGAGATTTGTGAAATGGAATGTGCTGGCCTTATCATCGCATCACAGAGAAACAATGTGCCTCTTTTGTCAATCAAGGTCATATCCGACAAGGCAGATGAAAGCGCAGATGTGTCAATCAATGAGGTCATCAATCGTGGCCTTACAAGATATGAACAAATATTCCCCTCTGTGTTGAAGGCAGTCTGCAACAAATAACTGCACTCACAATCAAAAAGGCTAAACAATCAAAATAAACCGAAAGGAAATTCATAACTATATATTTATATATAGTTATGCCGTGAAAAATGGAAAGAATTATCTCATTTTGTATCGACCACAACATCCTCAAAGAAGGTATATATCTCAACCGTGTAGACAAGGACGTATTCACCTATGACCTTCGCTTTAAAGCACCCAACAAGGGCGACTATCTCCACACAGCAAGCATGCACACGATTGAGCATTTGTTTGCAACAGTTGTCAGAAATAGTGATTTCAAGGATAAAGTTGTCTATTTTGGACCTATGGGATGTCGCACAGGCTTCTACCTTCTCCTTTTTGACGCACCTGATGTAAGCAAGGTGAAGGAAATGGTCATAAATTGCCTTGAAAAATGCCTTGAGCTTGACACAATTCCCGGCTCAAAGAAGATTGAATGTGGCAACTATCGTTCCCACAACCTCAAAAACGCCAAGGAAGAGCTTGTGAAATATCTATCCATTCTGAAAGACGGAAATATAGAAAAAACCAATTAAAAAAGCAGGTTTTTCTATAAAAACACAGCAAAATCATAAAAAAAGCAAAGCACCAACAAATCAAAGCCAGACGATCTCGTCTGGTTTTTCTATATATTGTCCAAAAGTAAATCATAGAAAAATATTTCAAGCATACATTATTCTGTTGTTTATAGCCAAGGTATTCCATTGACAATATCAGCCATTTGCCATCAAAGCTTTATTGTGCCCAACATATAATTATCGCCAACTCGACCTCACGGCAAAATTTAGCCATAAACAACAGATAAACAGATGTTTTTTATGAAACGCAATTTTGAAAACATAGAAAATGTTTCACGTAAAACATTTGCCTATTATTTATAATAATCCCCGATAAAAATTGATTGATTTGCTTGTTTTACCACATTTGACGGCATTTTAGAGGGTTGTCAACACATATGCTGATGTTTCTGTTTTTAAAAGATCGTATTTTACTCATGCACCCTTATTTCAAGCAGTTCTCCAAAAACAGACACATTAAAACGAGCATTAATGTCTGATATTTAGGCAAAACTGCGCCAAACCGTGCATAATGGCACAAAATCAACAGAACACATCAAAAATGATAGAAATCAAATCTATCAAAATTTTCAAAATCTGTTTATTTCGCCGTCTGTCAGCAGGTGGTATATAATCGACATCTTCTTTCCACAGGCTTGTTGTTTTTATCATCACTTATCCCACAGTTTTTTTCATTCACTCGCCTTATTGCCTCATCCCTGTTCTTAACCTCGTCAACTTGCCACTTTTGCCATTGCTGTATTCAATTTTTTAGCATCATCCAGTAGATTAAAGAGCCCTGCATTGTGTTAAATTTGCCCAAGCTTGCAGTTCCCTGCGTTTTTATATACGCACGCACATACACTTACACCCAAACGTGCATTATGCGTTTGCCTAGGGCTAGCTACTCGCTCATTGCGCGAATTAGGCCTGCAAATACGCTCACCTACACGCGCATATGAAAAAACCTCGTTAAACACTCTTAAATCGCAGTCAAAACACAAGGATGAGTAAGAGGCTAAAATCGGTCGCAAAACGCCGTAAAACGCCCCACAATCGCCCAAAATAGCATATCCAAGTCAAAATCAAGGTCGAAGCATCCAAATATCATGGTGAATGAGGGTGGCTGGAATAGATGAAGGATAGAGTGAGCTGGTGGCATAAATACGCGTATGTATAATACAAGCGCTAGTGTATAGTGCGTACGCATAATGCAATCGCTGGCATGTAATGCGTGCTGGCAGATAAAATCGAGCTGTTGGTGAGTTGGTTGCCAGTAGGATGGATGAAATGGCGATGTGTTGTGATGTGATCCGGTGGAATATGTTGGTGATAATGGGCAGAAATGGCTAAAAATCCACAAAAATCCATTGTAAAATCGGTGGAAAAATAGGGCGAGGCAAGCATAAAGGCTAAAATAACCGAAAATAGTGGCGAAATGGGCGGCGAAAACGGGTCAAAAATATATGTTTCACGTGGAACAATCTAAAAATGCGAGTGTGTTTCATGTGAAACAAAAATGGGGCAAAATGGGGCAAAAATGCAGAAAAATAGGGCGTTTTGGGCAATTTTTCCCGTAAAAATAGGGATGAAAAATAATTTTTCGATTTCTTCTCATCTAAATTTTGACCTTGAAAAATTCCTTCTCTCTCCATTGAAAATCAAGCCCTATTTGTTTCGCAAAAAATCTAATAAAATTCACTGGTTTCACACATTTTTTATCAATTTTTTGTTTTGTTGTGGTTTTTTTATTGATTTTCACCCAAAATATTGTGTTTTTGACCGAAAAATCCTTAAAAAATAGAGTTTTTTTATTAAAATCAGATAATTTCACGCCCTTCTCCATGTAAATTTTGGTTGTTTTTATAGAAAAACAGCTTATTTTTCTTCAAAACTGGGCAGAAATTTTATTTTTTGGCTCAAAATCGGATTTTTTCTTTCTCCATTGAAATTCGCTTTCTCCATTGAAAAATTGGTCGTTTTTTGTCGATGTTTCACGTGGTGGAAATGGCAAAAATTGGGTGAAAAAAGAGCTAAAAATAAATTTGCCTATCTATGATAGGCACTTTTTTAAAACATCTTTTATGATGGCGTTGCTATGTTGTTGCGTTTTGGTGTGCTTTGTGGTTTTTGGCAGAGGAAAATGATTGAATTTTGCCGTGAAACCTTTGTAAAACCTATTATGTGCGTGATTGTAAGGAAAATGTGACGGGAAACAAGCAAAATGCCGTAAAAATTGGTTAAAAGAGATGGTTTTGGGGCGTTGAATGCTGTGTTTTGTATCTGAAATATTCATTTTCCCATTTATTGATGAAGGTCTGGTGTTTGCTTGGAATGTAATTAAATAGGTTGTTGGTGGCATTAAAGAGCTTGTTTTGGTTTGTAAATTTAAAACAACGTGCTGTTTTAATGCGTTTATGTGAGTTTTTTTGTGTTGTATATTGAGTTTTGTGTCGATTTTAGTGTTTTTAGGGGAAAATTACGATGTTCTGCTCCTTTTGAGTATTTGTCAAGGGGGTTGTTTGTTTGATGTTTCTATTGATCTTGGGGTGATGAGGAATGTATGTATGACGAAATTGTTTGTGGCTTGACGCTTTTATGTGGGCGCGTTTGATACGTGTGAGAAAAGCCTTGAAATAGGATTCATTTGATCTGGTTCGTTTTTATGGTCTATATAGTGCTTTGGATGGCTGTGGCGTGGCGATAGGCTATGGTGTTTTTAGATAAAGAGATTAAAAATGGAGTTTTTGGGGTTAAATTGCGTGCATTTGGAGTGAAATCGCATGTAATGGGAGCGATATGGTTGTTTTTGCTGTGAAATGACGTGAAATTGTGGGCTGTGAGGCAAGGCTTGGTTGAATTTGCTGAGAGGAATGCGTTTGGGTAGATTTGGAGTGTAGATTTTGGGGTGTT
>JAFWBH010000083.1 GCA_017507205.1 Clostridia bacterium | reverse complement strand
CCTACCGCCTCAGTGGTGTTGAAATCAACGATAAACACATTGAAGTCATCGTTCGTCAAATGCTCCGCAAGGTCCGCATTGAAGAACAAGGCTCAACATCAATGCTCCCCGGCACACTCGTTGATATCTTCACATACGAAGAGGAAAACGAAAAAGCAATGGAGGCAGGTGGCGTTCCTGCAAGTGCCAAGAGAACACTTCTCGGCATCACAAAGGCAGCTCTTGCAACAGAATCATTCTTGTCAGCAGCATCCTTCCAAGAAACAACAAGAGTTCTTGCAGATGCAGCAATCAAGAACAAGATTGACCCCCTCATTGGTCTTAAAGAAAACGTTATCATTGGTAAGCTGATTCCTGCTGGCACAGGCATGAAGATCTACAAAGATATTACAACAGTTCCTGCAGAACCAACTGAAACAGACATTATCTAACACTATGGAAAAAAGATTTTTTACTTCTGAAAGCGTAACAGAAGGACATCCTGACAAGGTCTGCGACCAAATCGCAGATGCAATCCTTGACGACATCTATGCAGAGGACAACTCTGCAAGAGTCGCCATTGAGGTTTGTGCAACCACAGGTATGGTTATGGTCCTTGGCGAAGTGACAACTGACCACTATTCTGACATCCCTGCAATAGTCCGTGGTGTCATAAAGGATATTGGCTATGACGACAGCTCACTTGGCTTTGATTACAAGACCTGTGCAGTCATCTCATCTCTTGATGAGCAATCTCCCGACATTGCACAAGGCGTCAATTCAGCCACTGACAGCGAAAGCGAGGAGGATGAGTTTGAACGTCAAGGTGCAGGAGATCAAGGAATGATGTTCGGTTATGCTTCAGATGAAACAGAGGAATTTATGCCTCTGCCCATTGTTCTTGCACACGCACTTACTGCTCGCCTTACAGAAGCCAGAAAGAATGGTGAAATTCCTTATCTTCGTCCTGACGGAAAGGCACAGGTGACCGTTGAATACGTTGACGGAGTGCCTGAAAGAGTTGACACAATTGTTGTTTCATCACAGCATTCAGAGGATGTTGACATGGCAGATCTTGAAAGAGATGTCATTGAAAAGGTTATCAAGGTGGCAATCCCCAGCGAGTATTTTGATGATGACACAAAGATTTACGTCAATCCCACTGGCAGATTTGTTGTTGGTGGCCCCATGGGCGACACAGGTGTCACAGGAAGAAAAATCATCGTTGATACATACGGTGGAATGTGCCGTCATGGTGGTGGCGCACTCAGTGGCAAGGATCCCAGCAAGGTTGACAGAAGTGGTCTTTATATGACCAGATACATCTGCAAAAACCTTGTTGCAGCAGGTGTTGCAAGACGTCTTGAGGTGCAGGTTGCATACGCAATTTGCATGTCACACCCTGTGGCTGTCTATGCTGACAGCTATGGCACAGGTGTCATCTCTGATGACAAGATTGTCGACATCATCAATGAGGTCTTTGATTTGCGTCCTAGAGCAATCATAAAGAAGCTTGGTTTAGATAGACCCATTTATCGTGCAAGCGCCAACTATGGCCACTTGGGAAGAAATATTTTCCCTTGGGAAAGACTTGACAAGGTAGAAGAAATCAAGGAAGCACTTTCAAGAATATGACACAAATGAAAAAACAAGGGTTTCACCTTGTTTTTTCATATAAAAAGACAGGTGAAGGTCTTTAAAATTACACAAAAATTTGACAAAGCAGGGCAATATGGAGCTTCGTGGAGAAATTAAAACCGTAATATTCAGGAGTGAGGACACTGGCTACACCGTTCTTGATATGAGAATGGACGATAGTGTCTACACTGTTGTAGGCAATTTTCCTCCCGTAAGCGAAGGTCAAAACATCAGAGTTGAGGGCAAATTCCAAACAAAAACCGTCTATGGCAGACAATTCTTTGCAGACAAGGTTTATGTGTCTGCACCTTCAAGAGTTGATGGCATAAAGAGATTTCTTGGCAGTGGTCTTATTCACGGCCTTGGCCCTATCACTGCCGAGGCTATTGTTGAAAGATTTGGCGTCAATTCTCTTGAAATGATGCGTCACCCTGTTGAGCTGAGCAAGGTCCGTGGCATCTCATTGAGAAGAGCAACGGAGTTCGGTCTTGAATACACCAAGATAATGCGTATGCAGGATTCAATTGTATTCTTGCAGGAGCTGGGCATAACCATAAATATGGCCCTCAAAATCTATCGTGTCTATGAGGACAAGACAGAGGACTTTGTCAGAAAAAATCCCTATATGCTCGTTGATGATATTGACGGAATAGGCTTTGCAACGGCAGATAGAATTGCGTCAGAGCTGGGCATTGCAAGGGACAGTGACTATCGTATTACAGCTGGCATCATCTACACACTTAAAGAAGCATCAAACAAGGCTGGACATACGTATTTGCCCGAAAACGAGCTTCTTGGACTCACTTTTGACCTTTTAAACCTTGATTGTGACGAACCAGAGGCGAGGATACGCAACAATGTTGATGATCTTGTGCTTTTTGGCGACCTGGTGAGATATGACACAGGCGAGCATGTTGCAATTATGCTCAAGCACCAATACGACACAGAGTCAAGCATTGCTCGTAGGCTCATCAACATTCAATCAAGAGCAGCAGATTTTAGAGTTGATGTTCTTGACGCTGTCAGTGCCTTTGAAAAGGAAGTGGGGCTGACACTGCACGAAAAGCAGATTGAGGCTGTCAAGGCATCCATTGAGAATGGAGTGCAGATCGTGACAGGTGGTCCCGGCACTGGCAAAACAACCATTGTCAAGTGTATATTGCACTTGTTCAAAAACTTAAACCAAAGAGTGACCTTGTGCGCACCCACAGGAAGAGCAGCAAAGCGTCTTTCTGAGGCAACAGGTGTTGAAGCAAAGACAATACATCGCCTTCTTGACCTTGACTATAAGGATGGCAAGGGCTTCTTCACCTACAATGACCAAACAAGGCTCCCCGTTGACGTGGTCATCGTTGACGAGATGAGTATGGTTGACGAATATGTGTTCAACGCACTTGTGAAGGCAATCAACAACGGAGCAAGGCTCATTATGGTTGGCGACA
This sequence comes from Clostridia bacterium, assembly GCA_017507205.1. Classification (GTDB taxonomy): domain Bacteria; phylum Bacillota; class Clostridia; order Christensenellales; family CAG-917; genus RGIG4097. The sequence goes on along the minus strand of JAFWBH010000083.1, from coordinate 6,118 downwards.
AGGATCAGCTTGCATCAGTTGGTGCTGGCAACGTTCTTGGCGATTTGATTGCGTCAGGAGAATTTCCTGTCAGTTATCTTACACAAATTTATCGTCAGGACGAGGATAGCCACATCATCACCAACGCCCATATGATCAACAATGGCGTTATGCCCATAATGGACAATCGCAGTAAGGATTTCTTCTTTGAGGAGAGGGGCAGTGCAGAGGAGATTGCCAAGACAACCATTGAATTGGTGACCAAGCGCTTGCCAAAATATCTTGGTGTCACACCAGACGACATACAAGTTCTTTGCCCAATGAAGAGAGGCTCTGCAGGAATCTTCAATCTCAACAGATATCTTCAATCAGTCCTCAACCCACCCTCCAAGGACAAGAAGGAATTTAGACATGGCGAGTTCCTTTTCAGAGAGGGTGACAAGGTAATGCAGATGCAGAACAACTATCAGCTTGAATGGACTATGGTTGATGGCTTCAAGGTTGAAAGAGGCATGGGTGTATACAATGGCGACATAGGCGTCATTGAAAGCATCAATATGCAACTTATGCAGTTTACAGTGCGTTTTGATGGTGATAAAGTGTCTGTTTTGCAATATGCAGACGCCGAACAGATGGCACTTGCATATGCTGTCACCATCCACAAATCACAGGGCAGTGAGTTTGACAATGTGGTCATTGCGTTGGATGCAAACTATATGCTTCAATCAAGAAACCTCTTGTATACAGCAGTGACAAGAGCAAAGAAAATGGTGGTCATTGCAGGAAGCAGAGCCACCGTTGGAAATATGGTGAGAAACAACAAGACTGCAAGAAGATACTCCTTGCTCATCAATTTAATAAACGATGAAATCAATGGATAAGGAAGGCAGGGGACAATTCAAGGAGAAGGTGTCAAGGTTTTTCAAGGAGCTTCCAAGAAAGATGAAGGACCTTCTTTATCCTGAAAACATAACATGCGACCTATGTGGTGAGGAATTGAAGATGGAGTCAAGATACAACCTTTGTTCAAGGTGTATTGAAAAGCTCCCCTTTATTGATGGTGACATTTGTTTAAACTGTGGTGTGTCAATAGACAACGAGGCAGAGATTTGTGACAGATGTCAGAATAATTCAAGTGTATTCAAAATCAATCGTTCGCCACTGATTTATGACGGCAGTGCAAGAGATACGATCCACGCACTGAAATTTGGTGGCAAGAAATATCTTGTGAAAACCATAGGAGCAATGATGGCAGACGCCTTTCTGAAATATCATATGGAAGGTGAGATTATTGTGCCGGTGCCTATGACAGACGAGGATGAAAGGAAGAGAGGCTTCAATCAAGCAGAGCTTCTTGCCTATGAGGTGGGTGCAAGGCTGAATATACCAGTGCTACCTGCCCTCAAAAAGACAAGGGTCACCTCAAATCAGAAGGAATTGTCCGGAAAGGACAGAAGAGAAAATCTTGAAAAGGCATTTGAGGTGGTATTCCCACAGGTTAAGGACAGAAAAATTCTGCTGATAGATGACATCTTCACCACAGGAGCAACAGCCAATGAGTGCGCAAAGGCACTTTTGAAGGGGAAATGCAGAGAGGTCAGTGTGCTGACTGCCTGCATAACCAAATTGAAGCCACTGATGGAATAATCGGTGAATAATTTTGAAACAAACTCCGTTTTACAGGAGCAATTATAAATTGATGACACACCTATGCATGCGTGCGTAGGCCAGAAGGAGAAAAATGGCATCAATTTTTAATGAAAACGAACGAAAAGTCCGTAAGCTGAAAAAAATCGCCTTAAAGGTTGAAGCACTTGAAGAAAGCTTCAAGGCTTTGACAGACGATGAGCTTCGTTGCAAAACAGATGAATTTAAGGCACGTCTTGAAAAGGGCGAAAGCCTTGATGATATTCTTGTGGAAGCATTTGCAACAGTCCGTGAGGCAGCCTCACGTGTCCTTGGCATGCGTCCATATTTTGTTCAGATTATGGGTGGTATTGCCTTGCATCAAGGCCGTATCGCAGAAATGGGCACAGGTGAAGGTAAAACCCTTGTGGCAACTCTCCCCAGCTATCTCAACGCCTTGACAGGCAAGGGAGTGCATATTGTCACAGTCAACGATTATCTTGCATCTCGTGACGCAGCCTGGATGGGCAAGGTCCATCGCTTTTTGGGCTTGACTGTTGGTGTCATTGTGCCACAAATGCACCCAGAGCAAAAGAAGCAAGCATATGCTTGTGACATCTGCTACTGCACCAACAATGAGCTTGGATTTGACTTCCTTCGTGACAATATGGCAGTCAACAAGGCGCAAAAGGTTCAAAGAGAGCTGAATTTTGCAATTGTTGACGAGGTTGACTCAATCCTCATTGACGAGGCAAGGACACCTCTCATTATTTCTGGTCAAGGTGGCAAGTCAAGTGAGATGTATAAGAAGGCAGACGGCTTTGCAAGAACAGTTTCAGAGGGCGATGACTTCACTATTGAGGAAAAGGAAAAGACAATTATGCTCACAGACGATGGCGTCAAGCGAGCAGAAAAATATTTCAATGTTGACAACCTTACAGACATCAACAATACAGACCTCTATCACCACATCAAGCAAGCACTCCGTGCTCACTATATGATGAAGAGGGATCGCGACTACATTGTCAATGATGGCGAGGTGCTTATTGTTGACGAGTTTACAGGCAGAGTTATGATTGGCAGACGCTATAATGAGGGTCTGCACCAAGCAATTGAGGCAAAGGAGAGAGTGGCAATCAGAAGAGAAAATAGAACTCTTGCCACAATCACCTTCCAAAACTTCTTCCGTATGTATAACAAGCTCAGTGGTATGACCGGCACAGCAAAGACAGAGGAGTCTGAATTTGAAGGCATTTACAGCCTTGACGTTGTGCAAATCCCACCCAACAAGCCAAAGCAAAGAATTGACGAAAACGACAAGATTTACACAAAAGAGGCCTGCAAGATTACAGCCATTGTTGAGGATATCCTCAAATGTCACGAAACAGGTCAACCTGTCCTCGTTGGCACAGCCAGCGTTGAAAAGTCTGAACAGCTGTCTGCAATTTTGAAGCGTAAGGGCATACCTCACAATGTTTTGAACGCAAAGCTTCACAAGCAAGAGGCTGAAATCGTTGCACAAGCAGGCAAGGTTGGCATGATTACCATTTCAACCAATATGGCTGGCCGTGGCACTGATATTATGCTCGGTGGCAATGCAGAATTTCAAGCAAAGCAAAAGATGGAAAGAGATGGATATCCTTTGGATATCATTGAAATGGCAACCTCACCTCACGAATATGATGATGAAAAGGTCATTGAGGCAAAAAAGACCTACAAGCATCACTATGACGCATTCAAAAAGCAATGCGATGAGGAGAAGGAAAGGGTTGTGGCTCTTGGTGGACTTCGTATCATAGGCACAGAAAGACACGAAAGCAGACGTATTGACAACCAGCTTCGTGGTAGAAGTGGTCGTCAAGGGGATCCTGGCTCAACAGTATTTTACATCTCAATGGAAGATGATATCGCACGTATCTTTGGTGGCGACAAGATGAAAGCCATTGCAACAGCAATGAATTTCCCCGATGACGAGCCTATTTCAAACAAAATCATTTCAACACAAATTGAAAGGGCACAAAAGCAGGTTGAGGGCAGAAACTTCTCAATCAGAAAGAGAGTCCTCTCCTATGACGATGTGATGAATGCTCAACGTGAAATCATCTACAAGGAGAGAGGAAAGGTTCTTGACGGCCTTGACATTCATGATCAAATCCTTGATATGATTGATGACCTTGCAGAAGATATCATTGGTGAATATGCAGACTACAAGTATGACTATCAAACATGGGATTACGAGGCATTCAACGATGCTCTTGAAAAGAGGATGCTCCCTCGTGGCACAAACCTTATGAATGCAGAGCTTTGCGCCTGCTATGACGTCTACAAGCTTAAAGACGCAGTCATGGAAATTGCGCTGAAATCCTATGAGGATAAGATTGCAAGGCTTACAGAGGAAGGCTTCAACTTTGGTGACTTTGAACGCTTTGTCCTTCTCAAATTTGTCGATGCAAAGTGGATGGATCATATTGATGCAATGGACGTCCTTCGTGAAGGTATTGGACTCCGTGGCTACGGACAGCGTGATCCTGTCATGTCCTATCGTCAAGAGGGCTGGGATATGTTTGAAGAGATGACTCACAGCATCCATTGTGAAACAGCACAATTTCTTTTGAAGGTCGAGGTGACCAAGAAGGAGGAGAAGGAAGCAAGGGCAAGCATCGTGCAAAACAATGAACAAAAGATAGGCAGAAATGAGCCTTGTCCTTGTGGCAGTGGCTTGAAATATAAGAACTGCTGTGGCAAAAAATAATGAAGGTGAAATATGGATTACTTCAGCAAGAAAAATGAAATAAAAACACTGAAAACGGAGTTAAAGTGCGCATATGATGGCATTAAACCCGATGTTTTGAGAAATAAAGTTGAGGAACTTGAAGCAGAACAAAACACAGATGATTTTTGGAATGACGTCCAGAACGCACAAAAGGTGTCAAAGGAAATCAGTCAAATCAAGGCAAAGCTTGAACGCTTTGAAAAGCTTATGAAGGATCTTGACGATGCTCTCGAAATCGTTGACATCGTTGAGCTTGAAGCAAGTGAAGAAGAGGACAACGCATTGCAAAAAACCATTGACAGCCTTTCTCAACAGGTTGAAAAGCTTACCCTTGAAACACTTCTTTCAGGCAAGTATGATGGGCTCAATGCAATCTTGACACTTCACGCTGGCGCAGGTGGAACAGAGGCACAGGACTGGTGCGATATGCTTTATCGTATGTATTCAAGATATGTTGAACGCACTGGTTGGAAGCTGGTTGAGTTGGACTGTTTACAAGGGGATGAGGCAGGTCTTAAAAGCGTCACTTTCCGTGTTGAAGGTGACAATGCTTACGGCTATCTCAAAGCAGAAAAGGGAGTCCATAGACTTGTGAGAATTTCACCATATGACTCACAAGCAAGACGTCATACATCCTTTGCATCATTAGAGGTTATGCCTGAAATCATTGACGATGGCGAGATTGAAATCCGCCCTGAGGACTTGAAGGTTGACACATACAGAAGCTCTGGCGCAGGTGGTCAGCACGTCAACAAAACAGAATCTGCAATCCGTATCACACACCTTCCCACAGGCATTATCGTGGCTTGTCAGAATGAACGAAGCCAAATTCAAAACAGAGAAGTTGCAATGCAAATGCTCCGTAGTAAGCTCATTGAAAAGAAGGAAAGAGAACGTGAGGAAGAGGCTGCTGCAATCAGTGGAAAGCTGAAAAAGATTGAATGGGGCAGTCAAATCAGAAGCTATGTTTTCTGCCCATACACAATGGTCAAGGACCACAGAACAAGCTACGAAACAGGCAATGTCCAAGGCGTCATGGACGGTGATTTGGATGGTTTCATTGACGAATATCTCAAGCTTTCAATTGCAGAATAATCGACAATCTAAACGGACAAAATAGTTTATTCAAAAAACAAAAACACTATAAAACTGACATTCTAAACGCCTGTATTTTGCAGGCGTTTGTTTTTTTGTGGTTGTGGTTGCATGCACGAAGAAAAAGTGCAAGTATTTTGGTGCATGGCCCTCGTTTCACAACTATAATTTTTCATTTTTCATTATTCATTTTTCATCTCTCTTGTGGTTTCGGGGGCTTTTAGGGCGCAAGATGTAGGTATATTATATATAAAAGTAAAAAATTTTCATAAAATGGTGTCAAATGTTTGACTTAAATTCAAAATGTTGTTAGTATATTTACGCTTGCATAAATTGCAAGCAGTTTTTAAGTTAAAAAAAATGAAAACTGAACAAAAAATTTTAACAATGCTCAAAGATCTCAAAAAACTCGTCGGTTGCAGACAGGTTTTGCGAGGTTTGTCTGAGGATACAATCAGGTGTGTGGTTGTAGCCGAGGATGCCGACGGCAAGATAAAATCTCATCTTGTCAAAACAGCGACAGCAAAAAATGTCAAAGTACTCTATGCTCCCACAATGGACTGGCTTGGAAGAAATGCAGGGATTGATGTCGGTGCAGCGACAGTAGGATTTTTGAAGTCGAAGGAATAGTCTGAATTGCACCTG
>JAFWBH010000082.1 GCA_017507205.1 Clostridia bacterium | reverse complement strand
TGTTTGACTGCTGTCTCAGGTACCTCAATGAAGATCCTTGGGAAAGACTTCGCAAATTGCGCAAAGCAATGCCCAATACAAAGCTTCAGATGCTCCTTCGTGGACAAAATCTCCTTGGCTACAAGCACTATCCCGATGAAGTAGTCCGTATGTTTGTTGAAAAGTCAGTTGACAATGGCATTGACATCATTCGTATTTTTGACGCACTCAACGACCTTCGCAACATCGAGGTTGCAGCAAATGCAGCCATCAAGAAGGGCGCAACAGTGTCCGGTGCATTGAGCTATACACAAAGCCCCGTCCACACCCTTGAAGCATACGCAAAGCTGGCAAAGGAGCTTGAAAATATGGGCGTCCAATCAATCTGTGTCAAGGATATGGCTGGCACAATGAGTCCTTTTGAGGCACAAGAGCTTATCGGTGCAATCAAGAAGGAAGTCAAAGTCCCCGTTGTTCTCCACACTCACTGCACAACAGGTCTTGCATACATGACCTATATGAAGGCAGCAGAGGCTGGCTGTGACGTCATTGACACAGCATCATCATGCTTCAGTGGTGGCACATCACAGCCTGCAACAGAAACCCTCAACTACGCATTCAAGCAATTGGGATATGAAACAGGTCTTGATGACGCAGTCATCAAAGAGGTCAACGATTTCTTCAAGCCCATCCGTGATGAATATATCGCAAGTGGTGGACTCAACCCCAAGATGATGGCAACAGACACTGACGCTCTCAACTATAAGGTTCCCGGTGGTATGCTTTCAAACCTCGTTGCACAGCTCAAAGCACAAAACGCAATGGACAAATTTGAGGAAGTTCTCCTTGAAACACCAAAGGTCAGAGCAGATCTTGGCTATCCCCCTCTTGTCACACCTATGAGCCAAATGGTCGGTGTCCAAGCAACCAACAATGTCCTTGCTGGCGAAAGATATAAGAACGTATCAAAGGAAGTCAAATCATATTGCCTTGGCGAATATGGCACAACACCTGCACCCATCAATCCTGAGGTGCTTGAAAAGGTCCTTGGCGATGAAAAACCCATTGAAGGCAGATATGCAGATACCCTTGAGCCTATCTTTGACAAGACCAAGAAAGAGCTTCAAGGCACAGCAAAGAGTGATGAGGACGTCCTCAGCTATATCGCTTTCCCTGCAGTGACAGAAAAATTCTTTGCAGCAAGAAAGGCACAAGAAGAGAAGGTTGTCAAATATACAATCGCTCCCATTGAAGACTAATAGTAGGTGAAATATGTTTAGAACTACACTTTCAGCAATAGAGTTTGCAATGCCCTTGACAGATGCTCTTGTATTGGCACTCCTTGGCATGGCAATCGTGTTTGGCGTGTTGGTTCTTCTTATGGGCATCATCTGGGTCACAGGCAAGCTTGCACCAAAGCTTCCTGATGTTTCAGAAAAGATGAAGAAAGCTTTCAAAAAGAAGAAGAAAGAAGAAGAATCAACCGAAGAAGCACCCAAAGCAAATGGCACTTGTGGCGAGCTTGTCCTCATCAACACTGATGAGAGAGACGCAGCAATGATTATGGCAATCGTTGCAGACACCACAGGCAACCCCCTCAATGAATTGAGATTTAAGTCAATCAAGCGCATTGACCAATAAGGAGAACTTATGATTTACAAAGTCACATTAAATGGCAAAATATATGAAGTAGAAGTGGAACAAGGCGAAGCAGTCATCCAAGCAGAATATGACGCAGCCCTTCCCGTAGCAACACCTGCAGTTGCAGAAGCACCCGTGGCATCAGCCCCTCAATCAGCACCCACAGCAGCACCTGTTGCAGTTGGTGGTGGAGAGCCTGTCAAGTCACCCTTCCCCGGCAACGTCAATGCAGTGAAGGTCACAGCAGGTCAACAGGTCAATGCAGGTGATGTGGTTGCAATCGTTGAAGCAATGAAGATGGAAAACGAAATCACAGCACACAAGGCAGGCAAAATCGGTCAAGTTCTCGTCCAAAAGGGCGCAACAGTTGAAACTGGCGCAGTTCTTGTCACAATCATCTAATTTTGAGGTGAAGTATGGATATAGTAAAGACATTGTCTAACTTGTGGGAAACAAGCGGACTTGCCAACTTTACCTGGCAGAATGCCGTGATGTTGGTCCTCGCTTGTGTGTTCCTCTACTTAGGCATCAAAAAACAATTTGAACCCTTGCTTTTGGTGGGTATAGCATTTGGTATGCTTCTTACAAACCTGCCAATGCTCAAAGATAGCAGTGATATTTTGTATCACCCAGAAATGTGGACAGGTGAGGAAGCTGTTGCAGGTGGCGTCAACTATCTTGATGTTTTGCAACATGGTGGACTTATTGACATCCTCTACATAGGTGTAAAAACAGGCATCTATCCCTGTCTTATCTTCATCGGTGTTGGTGCAATGACAGACTTTGGTCCATTGCTTGCCAACCCCAAATCACTCCTTC
>JAFWBH010000081.1 GCA_017507205.1 Clostridia bacterium | reverse complement strand
TTTGTGACGTCTGTGCCTGTGATACCCATGCCGATGCCGATGTCTGCTGACTTGATTGAGGGTGCGTCATTGACGCCATCGCCAGTCATTGCTGTGATCATACCACGTGCCTTCCAGGTGTTGGCGATACGGACCTTATGCTCGGGTTGAACACGTGCATACACTGAGAACTCGGTGATTCTTTCATAGAATTCCTCATCACTCATTTCTGCCATTTCTGCGCCAGTGATTGCTTGTGATGCGTCAGTGATGATGCCAAGCTGTTTTGCAATTGCCACTGCTGTGTCAATATGGTCGCCTGTGATCATGACTGCACGGATGCCTGCTGTCTTACATTCACCAATTGCTTCTTGGACTTCGGGACGGACAGGGTCAATCATGCCAGTGAGGCCTGCAAAGATAAGATTGTTTTCAATATCCTCGGGGTCAACACTTTCAGGTATTGCTGTGAGGGGCTTGTATGCTGCTGCAAGGACACGGAGTGCTTCGTCTGCCATTGCCTTGTTTGCACCAAGGATGTCTAATCTGATTGCGTCTGTAAGCTCAACAACCTCACCACCAATCTTGGCGTGTGTGCAACACTTCAAGATTTCATCAGGTGCGCCCTTGGTGAATTGGATATATGCACCTGCGCCGTCCTCGTGGATGGTTGACATCATCTTACGCATGCTGTCAAAGGGTGCCTCTGCCACTCTGGGATATGCTGTGTCAAGGTCTGTCTTGTTCAGCTCTTGCTTGTATGCAAAGTTGACAAGTGCGCATTCTGTGGGTTCACCAACTGCATCAAGCTTTTCGGGGTCAAGGACTGCGTCACTGCATTGTGCCATTGCCCTTGCAATAAGTGCCACGTCATCACCATAGGTGTCAACAACAGTCATCTTGTTTTGTGTCAGGGTGCCTGTCTTGTCTGAGCAGATGATTTGTGTGCAACCGAGAGTTTCAACAGCTGTAAGGCGTTTGACAACTGCCTTTTTCTTTGCCATCTTTGTCATGCCCATTGAAAGCACGATGGTGACAACTGTTGCAAGGCCTTCGGGGATTGCTGCAACTGCAAGTGAGATTGCAATGATAAAGCTGTCAAGGACGATTTCAAGAGCCTTGTTTTCAACAAGATTGTTGCGTTCCATAATCAGCTTGAATGCAAAGATGAACACGCAGATTCCAAGGACTGCAAAGCTCAATATCTTTGAAAGCTTGTCAAGCTTCTTTTGGAGAGGTGTTGTTTCGTCCTTGGTTTGTGCAAGAACGTCTGCAATTTTGCCCATTTCGGTTTGCATGCCTGTTGCAACAACAACAGCCTTTGCTCTGCCGTAAACAATGGTGCTGCCCATATAGAACATATTCTTTCTGTCGCCAAGAGGAACATCCTTGCCATCCTCTGCTGTGAGGGTGTCAATTTCCTTTTCTGCAGGGACAGATTCACCGGTCAAGGCTGCCTCTTCTGCCTTCAATGATGCAGATTCAATAAGACGGCAGTCTGCTGGCACAGAGTCGCCAGCTTCAAGGACAACTATGTCACCAACAACAAGATCCTCGTTTTTGATGTGCTTGATGACACCATCACGAATGACCTTACAGGTGGATGCAGTCATTTCCTTCAAGGCCTCAATTGCCTTTTCTGCTCTGCCCTCTTGCACCACACCGAGAATTGCGTTCAAGAGAACAACTGCGATGATGATGAAGAACTCTGCAAGCTCTGCTGGGTCAAAGTGACCACCACCACTCATTACAGGGATGAGTGTTGTGATAAGGCTCACAAGGGCTGCGATGATCAGGACAATGATCATAGGGTTGGCAAGCTGCATGAAGAATCTCTTGATCATTGAGACCTTTTTGCCTTCTGCAAGCTTATTCTTGCCGTTCTGTTCAAGACGAGCCTCGGCTTCCACTTGTGTCAAGCCGTTTTCGTTTGACTTTACTTCTTCAAGGACGGCGTTGCCGTCATAAAGATAGTGCTTCATTTTTCCTCCAAAAATATAAAAACTCATAGGACAAACAATCTGCTTATCTTATGAGTCTCATTTATTAGGCCGTTCCAGACATAGTGTCGGCTGTTGAAATCGACCACGCCATAAGGCGCAAATTACTCCCTCATCACAATCTAGCATACACGCAGGTGTATGTCCATGTGTCTATTAATGTAAAAGTATTTTATATAATTAACCAATTTTTGTCAACATAAATCGTGCTGACTTTTGGCATAAGCAAATGATACTTTCGGTTATTTTGAATAATTTTGTCTTTTAAGACTATTTTTTCTTGATAAGATTGAATGCTCCAATTAAAAGTGCAAGGAAGCCAAGACCAAGGCCTGTTGCTCCAAAAAGAGTCTTTCCGATGCCAAGCATAACTGCGCCGAAAATGATGATGAGGACGCCAGCAATTGCTCCACCAAGTGCAAGAGCATTGATGGTTTTCACTTGATCCTCTGCCTTGTGAGTGTCTACATATCTATATGTCAGATAACCATTTACGATGGGATTGAAGTAATTCCAATCGTTTTCTTCAAAGTTGATTTCTTCATTTTTGAGCCAAAACGCCACTTTATCATTGAATTCTGCATCATTTAAGTCGTTGTTTTCAACAAACTCAAAGCTTGTCACGGATTCTGCATCAAGCTTGTATACCACTGTGAAGGTGGGCTCGTTGCGATAATTTTTCATATTGATATAACGGTTGACAAGAAGGATGTCCTCTTTTTTGATGGTTAATTCTCCTGCCTTGATTCCATTTTTATCAAGTGTGATTTCAAGCTCCTCTCCATATGCCTTGACACCTATTGTCTTTGGATATTCATCTCTTGAAATGGCTTCCTCAACAGCCTCGTTTATTTCTGCCACATTTTTTTCTTCAATTTGTTCTTGATTGATAATTTCCTTGTTTTCCATAATTTATCCTTTTACAATTTTTCCTTCCTTTACTTCAAAAAGCTTTCCACCCTCGCCGTCAAACTCGGTGCAGGTGAGTATTGTTTGCACGCCCTCTGTGGCTTTAAGGAGAATATCTCGCCTTGTTTTGTCAAGCTCACTGAGGACATCATCAAGGAGTAATACAGGTGTTTCACCTGTTTCTTGCCTATACAGCTCCACCTCGCCAAGCTTCATTGCAAGGGCGATTGTCCTCTGCTGACCTTGCGATGCAAACCTTCTTGCATCAATGCCGTCAATTTCAATCTTGATATCGTCACGATGTGGGCCTACTGTGCAATAGCCCAGCTCCTTGTCCTTCTCTCTTGCTTTCAGCAGAGCCTCTTCGAGATTTCGTCTTATATCTCCTGCTGTTGCCACTGCTGTTTCATATGAAAGATTGAGCTTTTCCTTGCCCGAGCTGATTTTCTCGTGGCTGGCACTGGCAAATTTATTGAGCTCTGCCACAAACTCCATACGCTTGCGTATTATGATTGCACCTTGCTCAGCAAGACCAATATCCCATACATCAAGCATATCATCAAGATTGTCTGCGTATTTGCTCTCCTTCAAGAGATTGTTCTTCTGCTTCAAGGTCTTGTTGTATCTCTGCAATGCGCTGAAATACGCCTTTTGCTGTTGAGATAATCCCACATCAAGAAAGCCTCTTCTCTCAGCAGGTGATTCCTTGACAAGCTTCAACTCGTCTGGGGAGAAAAACACAACTCCAAGCACTCCAAGAAGCTCCCCTGCTCTTTGCACAGGTATGCTGTCTATGGCAACCTTCTTCTTGCCCTGCTCATCAATGTATATGGTGATGGTGTGCTTCCTGAATTTCTTTTCAACCACCAAAGTCACCTTTGCCCTTGATGCACCCATGCGAATAAGCTCCTTATCCTTTGTGGTGCGAGGTGATCGAAGAAGGGAGCAAAGATACACCGATTCAAGCATATTTGTCTTTCCACTTGCGTTTTTTCCATGCAAAACATTGAGCCCACCGTCAAAAAAGACCTGCTGGCTCTCATAGTTTCTGAAATTGGAAAGCAAAAGACTGATGATTTTCATAGAACCTATTATATATGAAAAACTTTTGTTTTTCAACACTTTCTGCCAAATATAAATAAAACCAGCACAAAAGACAATAGGTTTTTTCATATTGCATATCCAACAGTATTGTGATGGTAACTATCTTTATAATGATTGGCAGTTTCGCAGAATATATAAATGTCAAATCAGTGTTTACTGTCGTAGCATACTTATCATATTGAAAGAAGGTGGAGTTCAAGCATGTTTAGTGTGCAAAAAAACGAGATTTTTGGATAAAGAACAAGAAAGGCACTTAAAATTGCACCCTCTTATTACGAAGTTGCTTACGCGAGCC
>JAFWBH010000080.1 GCA_017507205.1 Clostridia bacterium | reverse complement strand
GTTTTTCCATTTGTGCCGACCACTGCAACAAACTTCATTCTTTCCAGCGGGTGAGCAAAATAGTTTGAAGACATCAACGCATACGCTTTTCTCGTATCTTCAACTTGCACATATTTTATTTCTTTGTTTTGTGGGATTATTTCAGTTATTGCAATAAAATTTTTCTTAATACTGTCAAGGTATTTGTTTCCATCATCCTTGACACCTTTCATACAAACAAAAATATCCCCATCTTCAACAGATTGCGAGTTTATTTTAATATCCAAAATATCTATAGATAAGTCAACATTTGTGCTTAAAATTTTTATTCCTTCAAGTAGTTTTGCCAGCGTCATACTTTTGCCTCCAAATGAGTTTTGTACACTTATTTTAATAAGTGTATCTAACAAGGTCAATAGGAACGCAAAACTAGTCACAAACGGAAAATATTCGCACTTTTCATTTGTAAATTATTTCAATTTTCGTACTCGACAAAATCAACATAATCTTCTATATTTTCAGGGTTGAATCCACTTTCAATGTCAAGGTCGTTTGACTTGGGCACTGCCAATAAATCAAATATACTTCTATAAATATCTCCAACCAAAGGTGCTGCCACAAGTGAGCCGTAATAGACATATCCTTTTGGCTCATCAACAATCATAAGCACACCATAAGGAGCATCATCTTCAAGGGAAAATCCCAAAAATGATGATATGTACTTCCCTTGTGCGATTGCACCATTTTCATATTTTTGTGCAGTGCCTGTTTTCCCTGCAACTGAATATCCATTGACTCCTGCCCCCTTACCACTACCATTGCTGACAACTCTCTCCAAAAGTTCACGCATAGTGGCAGATGTTTCTTCTTTTATTACACTTTTGCTTTCTTTGATTTCAAATACATTTTCAATTTTTTCGCCGTTTTGACCAATGATACCTTTCACAAGATGTGGATATATGGTTTTGCCACCATTGATAACCGCCGAGCAAGCACTCATCATACCAATGGGTGTAACTGCAACTGCTTGTCCAAATCCAATACGAGCAAGGTCAACTGTCTTCACCAAATCCTGTGATATAAATAACCCACTTGTTTCCCCAACCATATCAACACCAGTCTTTGACCTTAGCCCAAAGTTTTTGAGATATGCATAAAATTTGTCAGTGCCCATAGCAAGAGCACTGTCCATAAACACACAGTTGCAACTGCTCTCTACTCCTTGACCATAATCAATAGAGCCGTGACCTTTTGTCTTCCAACAACGGATTTTTTTGCCATCAACAACCCGAGAGCCCGAACAATAAAATCTGTTTGATGTTGTCATCACACCAAGATCAAGTGCCGATGCTGCAGTCAAAATCTTAAAAGTTGACCCCGGCTCATACACCGATGAAACCAGCATACTTTTTGATGCAGAAAAAAGTTTATTCAAATCATCACGAGGCACATTGTTAAGGTCAAAAGATGGATACTCTGCAAGTGAAATAATTTCGCCTGTTGTATAGTCCATCACAAGACAAGCAACTGCTTTTGGATCATACAATGCAACCGCTTTTTCAACTGCACCTTCAACAATTCTTTGAATGCGAGCATCAAGTGTGGTCTGCACGTTGAATCCGCTTATTGATGGTAAATAATAACTTTTTCCCCCTTGCAATTCTCTGCCAATCAGGTCGGTTTCAGTTATTATCGCACCATTGACACCCGTAAGATATTTGTCATAATAACTTTCTATTCCAGTTTGACCAAATCCATCTGCACCAGTAAAACCCAAAACTTGAGTCATAAAGTCGCCATTTGGGTAATAGCGAAAATTATCCTCCGAATAGTAAACGCCATCAATATCGGCAGAAAAAAGTTGATCCATCTGTTCCTTTGTCACTTTTGTTGCAATGGTAACTTCTGACACCCTCTTTGAGATTTTTTCAAGAACTATACTTTTTTCATATCCCAACACATCAGCAATGATTGTGGCAACTTTTTCTTTATCTTTTACTGAATTTGGGCGAACATAAATATTGTATCTTGTTGATGTGCCTGCAAGAATTTCACCATTTCTATCAAGGATTTCTCCACGTGGTGCATCACTTGGCAAATCTCTTGTCCATTGGTCTAATGCACGCACTTGCAGTGTGTTCCCATCAACAACCATAACAAAAATAAGTTTTACGATTATGAGAGAAAAGAAAAAAACTGCCGACAATATTATCGCAGGCAGTCTTTTCATTGGAAGATAGGATTGAATTTTGTTATTTAATTTGGAATGTGTGTGTGCCTTCATAATTAAAGTTTATTTCAGGCACAGAAATAATATTACTTGAATTTGTGTCCGCTGACACCACACCTGAGATGGAGGAGGAAGGTGTGGTGGCGGATCCATTATTAAGTTCGCCAGCATTGACAATAATCAACACTGCGACAAGTATAATCACTGCAACATATACACCAAGAAGGATTTTGCCCTTTGTGTTAAGGCGTGCTTTCTTTTGTGTATCACTATTTTGCTTTGTTTTGATGTGTGTAAAAATGCTTGTTCTTTGTGATTCCTTTTCTTCTCTTTGTTGAGGTTGTGCGACTTGAACTGCACTTCCTGTTGAAGCAAGTCTATCATAAAGTTCACGGTCAGAAGGTCTGTCTTTGTCTGCACGTGCGTAGCCATAAAGTGTATCTACACTTTCTTCTGTGCGGACTGGCTCAACATAAGTTGTTGCGACAGGTGCTGTTTCTCTGCGTGTGCGAAGATTATCAAAACTATAGTCAACATTTTGATATTCATTTTGGTTGGGGCGAGTATAAGGACGTGCTGCTTCATATTCTCTCATGAATTCAACACTACGTGCACCACTTGATTGAGGTGCTGAGTTGTATCCATAGTATGAAGTGCGATCTTCATTTACTGTTCGTGTTCTTCTAGAAAAATCATCATAGGAAGGAAAACGATCAATAGGTTGCTCGTCGCTTCTTGTTTTGGTGTTCATACCAAGCAATTCATCAAGTGTGATAGCCATAATTTTCTCCTCTTATACTCTTTCGACTATGCGCAGTTTTGCACTTTCAGCCCTTGAATTTCTTTTAAGCTCTTCTTCAGAGGCAACAATGGGTTTCTTTGTGATTAGTTCAACCTCTTTTACCTTGCCACATACACACACAGGAAAATTTGGTGGGCACGTGCAGGTTGCTGCCATATCTTTAAATGCTGTCTTGACAATTCTGTCCTCAAGTGAGTGGACTGTAATCACTGCCATTCTTCCTCCCTTTTTAAGACGCCTTGCCATATTAGTCACGGTCTCTCCTAAGCCAGTCAATTCGTTGTTAACACATATTCTAACGGCTTGGAATGTTCTTTTTGCTGGATGACCGTATTTCCATCTTGTCTTTGCTGGATAACTTTCTTCAACTATCTTTGCCAACTGCAATGTGGTTGAAATTGTCTGCTTATCTCGGTATGCTGCAATTCTTTCTGCAATTCTTGGAGCAAGCTTTTCTTCACCATACTCATACAAGATTTTAGTCAGCTGACTCACTGTGAATTCATTGACCACATTGAATGCTGTGAGATATTGGCTTTGATCCATTCTCATATCAAGAGGCGCATCCTTCATATAACTGAAGCCACGTTCTGCATTGTCGAGCTGATATGAGCTTACGCCAAGATCCAACAGTATTCCGTCAACTTTCTCTATTCCCAATTCATCAAGAACAGCACAGCAATTTTTAAAGTCATCGTGCACGTATGTAATTTTTGACGCGTGTGCGTGGAGTCTTTCGCCTGCTGCCAAGAGTGCATCTGCATCTCTATCTATTGCAATGTGCCTACCATTCTCTCCAAGTCTTTTGACGATTTCAAGAGAATGTCCACCAC
>JAFWBH010000079.1 GCA_017507205.1 Clostridia bacterium | reverse complement strand
TGCCTCATTGCCAATTGTCTTGACTGATGCAGGAACATAGACATATTCAAGGTCGGTCTTATCCTTAAATGCGCCATCACCGATTGCGATGACATCATATTCTGCAGTGCTGTCAGCATTGAAATTGCCATTTCCGTCAAGAGTGACCTTTGCAGGAATTGCCACTGTGCTGTCATAGCCTGATTTGAGGCCAGTGATCACTGCTCCACCGTCAACAATGCTGTATGCAAATCTTGAACCATCTGTTGAAAGGATGACTGAATAGAGGACTGTTGTATAAACATAGCTTCCAGGCTCGCCATAGCAAAGTCCAACCATATGATGTCCAAGTGTTGCTGTGTTGAGGTTGATCTCCACTGCATCTGCCTTCTGTGCCTTTGCGTCTGCAAGTGAGATGAATTTTGCTTGTGAATCAAGTCCGACATACTTGTATGTGCCGTCAGTGAGTGTAAGCTTGAACACAACCTTGCTTGCGACTCTATTGATCTCAACCTTGCCAGCATTGACAGGGAGAGTCATAGGATCAATTTGCTCGATGGTTGCGTTTGTGGGATGCTTGACGGTGTATGTTTCAAGCACCTTGTATGTTTCAAGTCCATAGTAATCAACATAGATTTGAAGCTCCTTATTTGCGCCCAATCTATTGATGTAGCCGATGACTGAAACCTTTTCGTCAGAGATGAGCATTTCACCCAGAGTATTGTTGCCATCGTTGTAGGTGAACTTTATCTTGATGATATGCTCTGCCTCGTTGAAGTTGGGTTGAGTTGTGTAGAATGTAGGAAGTCCAGCAACCTCTGTTTCGCCCACAAGATGATATATCTTCATTGTGCTTTCATTGATTGCAGGATAGACAGAATAACCAAGTGCTTCAGGGGTGATTCCGTCAATGGTGATTGTGAATGCTTTGTCGCCAATAGAGCCGTCTATTGCGCCCACTGTGCCATCTTTTTCTGACTTCAATTCTGCAAGGTCAATATCCTCTGTTCTTGCAATACCGTCACTTCTGACTACGATTATGCCATCTACAAGGTGTGTTTTGGTTGAATTGAGCAATCCGAGGCTATCCCAGATTTCCACAAAGTCAACATCCTCACCCTCAAAGAGATACGCTGTTGGAATGCCACATGCTTTGTTGAATTCAATCGCCTCTGTCACAAGAACCTGGAACATATCTGTTGCGCCTTGATAAAGCTCCTTCCAGCCTCTGATTGCAAGGGTGTCGCCGGCACTGATTTCCTTCTTGAGAGTGTTGATAGGCTCGTCATAGAGATAGATTGTGAAGCTGTCGTTGATTGCTTCACCACCCTTCCTTGAGAATGCGCCATCGTTGAATTCAATGAACACTGAGTCTGTTGCGTTGATAAATGTCAATGCCTTGAGATTCTTTGCGCCGTCAAATGCGTTTGCCTCAATAAGCTCAAGGCTTGAATCCTCTGGCACTGTGATGTTTGTGATGTATGCGTTTGAGAATGCATCTGTTGCAATAACCTTGACTGATTGAGGCAATTCAACAATTGCTTGTCTGCCACGCTTTGCAACGAGGATACCATTGATGACAACAAATCCGTCTTGGACAAAGGTGTCCTCATCACCTGTTTCTTCAGATGTATGGTCCTCACTCATCCACTTTGTGCTTGCAAAGGCATCTGCACCAACATAGATGATGTCGTCTGCATTTTCAAAGACGATTGTTTCAACCATACTGCCCTTCATAAATGCGCCGGGAGCAATATATCTCACGCCTGCAGGTATTGTTGCGCTTGTGCCTGCGCCTACATAACGGAAATAAATGTCACCGATACGGAGATATTCGCCATTTGCAGGGACGGTTTCAATATATTTTGTGCCATCAAATGCGTCAGAGGCAACATATGCAAGACCTGCGCCACCTTCAACGCTGATGAGGCTTGAATTGCCGTAGAATGCTCTGTCGTAAATTTGCTCAATTCCATCGCCAATGGTGACCTTTTCAAGAGCAAGAAGTCCACTGAATGCACCAGGAGCAATTGTGTCAACCTCACTGAGAAGAACACTCATAGTGTCGATGTTTATTTCCTTTTCTGTGTTGTCGCCAACATACTCAACGAGAACATTGCCGAGAACTGCAAAGTCAACTCTGTTGACCTCTGCATATGAATTGATATATTCTGTGCCACGGAAAGCATCCTCACCGACATATGAAATGTTAAGTCCACCCTCGGGAAGCTCGATTTCACGAAGGTTGGGGCAATATGCAAATGCCTGCTTGCCAATTCTTGTAAGTCCAACAGCTTCGCTGAGGTCAACCGAAATGAGTGTCTTGATGTTGATGATTGCATTTTCACCAATTTCACTGATGACATGCTCAACACCATCAATTTCAACGCTTGCAGGAATCTTCAATTCACTGACTGACAAGTCTTGAATGACGTCAATACGCAGTGTTCCATCTGATTTTATGGTGTATTTGAATAGCTTTTCTGCAAAGTATGTGTTCAATTCCTCATCGCTGAGGTTGTCTTTGAGCATCCACTTGGGATAAAGAACAACGTCATCGGTGACCTTTGTGCTGTCAAACTTATTGCTTTCCTCAAAGAATGAGTCAAGATACCAGTCCTCTACTTCGTAGCAATCACCATTTTTGGTCATTTGGTCCTTGAATATTTGAGGATCTGCTGAAATTGAGATGATATCTGTTGAATCGCTTCTGACATTGCACACTGCATAGTAGTCCTTGAGGCTTGCTCCGTAATGAATACCTGTGAATGTAATGACAATAGGCTTGAATGCAAGGATATCTCTCATTGATTCGGGATCATAATCGGGGTCATTGGGGCCAAGGCCAACTGCGTATTTCACGTTGACGTCTGTGCGTGTCAAATCTGCAATTGCAGTGTTTGAATAGCCTTTTTGAAGGTCAAGCTCACCACCCATAAGGACATATTGCACTGAATATGTTCTGATTGTCCACATTGCATAGAGGGTGATGGGAGTGCCACCAACGCTTGTATTAAAGTTCCACACCCTTCCATCTGCTGTGCGCCAGCCTGCAAAGGTATAGCCATCAAGGGTTGCGATGTTTGAAATTGAGGGTCTAGGAATGATGCCCTCGCCCTTGACAACAGACACCGACCATGTGCCTGTGGCTTCATCATAGTTTTCAAGGAGCGCGCTATTTTCAGGTGCCCACTCTGTCACTCCGTCAGGGAGACTGATGTCAAAGGTGACGGGGATAATGCTTTCTGACCAGCCCAAAGTGACAACAGAGCTTTCATTGATTTTGATTGACTCTGTTGAGCCTGCATTGTAGGTCTTTCCGTCAACAGTCACGCTAGAAATTGCATGGCCTTCTCTATATGCTGGGAAGTCGGCGAGGAACTCACTCCAGCTCCAAGAATAGTCCTTTTCAACCTTTACAACTGATTTGCCTTCCTTTGGGTCAAATGCGCCAAAGAGTGCATATCCACCATTGATATCAATGGTGATGTCAACAAACTCTCTGACACATGCCTTTG
The DNA here is from genome assembly GCA_017507205.1 of Clostridia bacterium. Taxonomy (GTDB): domain Bacteria; phylum Bacillota; class Clostridia; order Christensenellales; family CAG-917; genus RGIG4097. The sequence continues at coordinate 6,336 of JAFWBH010000079.1, read as the reverse complement.
TTTTCAGGTGAAGCCCAAAGGAGCCTTCAACCACTGTTTTATAGGTTGTGCCGTCAAATTCATATTCAACCTCTTTTGAAACGAACATCATATAGTGTCCACTGATTTCGTCATCGCCAAAGGTGTCAAGTATATTTTTGCTTTCTCTTGAAAGCATATCCTCTGTAAGAGGCTGACCTTCTCCTGCCACATATCTTTCATCATCGCCAACAACCTCTCTGTATGTGACGTGATATTCAATATCTGCAAGGTCGAATTCCTCTATGTAGATGTGCTTGAACACTGAGGGTGCCTGCTTGAGATATGAAAATGTCAAATATGCAGGCTCACGTGATGTGATAGTTTCTTCAGGCTTGGTGTCGGTGTCGCCGTCAGGATTGGTCACATCTCCACCAATAATTGAAGGAAGCTCGGTGGGCTGATCAATCACTCCACTTGTTTCGCCACAAGCAAAGAGTGTGCAAGCGAGCAACGTCACCATAAGCAGAGCTATCAAGATTTTTGCTGTTTTCTTCATAATTTCGCCTCCGCGCGTGCAATGTGCAGGCGCTTTTAACTATAAATATACATATAAACTATAACACAAAGACACATTTGATGTCAATAGGTGTTTTTTTCTTGCTCAATTGTCGCTTGTTTTTTCTGCTGATAGCAGAATATGATATGCTCCCTTGTCAATAAAAATTGAAAAACCACTCAAAGAGTGGTTGTTCCAAAATCATGCCATCTTACTTACTGCTGTGGTTTATTCAAGAGCTTTTAGTTCAAAAATCTCATCTATAAGCCTATCCGTCATTTCATTTACTCTGTCAAAATCCATGGCAGAGATATAATATCTTTCAATGCCCAAATGCACTCCTCTTGCCTTTGCAAAATAGTCAACTGCAATGTCAATCTCATCCTTCATTTTTGTCTTTGCACGGCTCAATGCATATTTGTCAAAATCTCCCTCATACCAGCGAAGATCATAAACCATTGCACCATCACTGCTTCCAAGATATCCCGTGACAACAATATCTCCAATTATAAAGCCGTCAATGAGGCTTGCATCAAGAGGATTTGAAAAAATCACCAACCCTTCATTCACACCTTTGACGCTCTCCTTTACAATGTCAATAGCAGTCCTCAAAAACAAATCTACACTGACAACCTCACCTCTGATATGCCATATCGTCTTTCCTTTAAGATGGTCGTCATACACCACAATGCCGTCAGGAGTTATGGCTCTGAAAAATCTCTTTACAACCCTGCCTCTGACGCCTGAATCCCTTGACATCTCACCTAAATCATCTGCCGGTTTTACCCCCTGTGAGCCTTCAATTTTGTCATCATTCAAGCACTTCAATTCCGACAATAAATCCATGGCAAACTCCCTCGCCTTTAAGATGATCAATGAGGTGTTCATCGAGGATGACACAGCTCTCAAATTTTGTGCCATATGACAGAAAGCAATGTTTAAATGCTCATATCCGTTGCTATAACACTCTTTTTTGCTATTTGCCAATTTTTCAATGACCGACCTATACCCCTTGATTTTGTCCTTACTCACACATTGAAGAAGGTTGATTATGTCATCCTTTACACTGGGTATTTTGGGCTCCACTGCGTGTGGTGAGGTGGCGTCAATCACTGCAACATCCAAGGCTGAAATATACACTCCATCAAGTGAATTCGGGTCACCAGAGCAATGCCAGGCTTCACAATCAAAGCCCCTTTCAACACCTTGCTTCATCACCTTTTTTATGAGGGATGATTTGCCCGTTCCTGCCCCACCCTTCAAAAGATACACCCTGCCAATTTCTCCCGTTGTTTCTTCATAATAGCCCTTGAAGCCACTTCTTGTATTGCTTCCCAAAAAATATTTTTCCATCCAAATTTCCCCCTTCAAAACATCTTATGTATTTTCCTTTTATATGGTCAACTCACCAGCGATATTTTGCATAGGATATGGTATGGAGGTGTTGGATTTTGGCAGATTTTATCATTCATCAAACAGATGCTCGTATGTTCTTTTTGCGTCAAGAATTGGGCTTTTCTCCTCAACGGACAACCCATATTTATGCGCCTAATATTTTGCTTACTGCAAAGACCATTGACCACTTGAATGGATGCGAGGTTGTCATCGGTGGCAGAGCTGACAATGAGGCTCTTGCCCTCTTCAATTCACTTGATGTGAAATATTTTAATATGCTTGATGATGAGGTGTTTCAAGCAAGGAATGCTCGTCTTACAGCCGAAGGCACCCTTGACATCATACTTTCACACTCATTTATATCCCTCGATCGTCTGAAGGTCCTTGTAATCGGCTTTGGACGGACTGGCTCAGCAGTGGTCAAAATCTTAAAGGATGTTGGCGTAGGTCATCTTACAGTGGCGACAACTGCCTCTCTTCGTCCTGCAATGGCATTTGCTGACAAGGTGATAGCCTCAAAAGACTTTGACTTCTCATTTTATGACGTAGTCATAAACACTGCACCACAGCAAATCATTGACGACAAGGAGGTGCTGACCTTCTCATCAAGCGCCATATACATTGATCTTGCATCAAAGCCGGCTTTGTCCTTGAATTTTGCCAAGTATTTGGGCATTGATGCCGACATTTATCCTGCTCTTCCAGCCAAAACAGCACCAATCAGTGCAGGCGAGGCAATTGCAGACTATGTAAGGAGGGTGCTGAAATGAAAATAGGCTTTGCTGTCACAGGGTCCTTTTGCACCCTGCAAAATATAATCAAGGCATTGAAGGACATTGTTGATGCTGGCCACGATGTGACACCAATATTCAGCTTCAATGTGTCGAGCCTAGACACAAGATTTTACAAGGCAAAGGATTTTGAAAAAGATGTCATTGCCCTCACCGGCAAGGAGCCAATAAAAACCATTGTAGGCGCCGAGCCTATGGGCACAAGCAAAGCAGTCGACCTGCTTCTTGTTGCACCATGCACAGGAAACACCCTGTCAAAGATTGCGTGTGGCATCACCGACACACCGGTGACAATGGCAGTAAAGGCAACCCTCAGAAACAACACACCCGTTGTCATATCTGTCAGCTCAAACGATTCCTTGGGTGCCAATGCAAGAAATATAGGATCTCTCCTCAACACAAGGAATGTCTATTTTGTCCCCTTCGGACAAGATGACCATTTGAAAAAGCCAAACAGCCTCATTGCAGACACATCTCTGATTTTGCCTGCATGTGAAAAAGCTCTTGAAGGGAAACAGCTTCAACCATTGTTTTTTCACAGCTGACCAACAATACACCCAGTCAACAGCCAAAATCAAGCAAATACACGATGCGTGTTTATCAACGCATCGTGTATTTATAAGCCCAAAATATGTATAACTTATCGTGTTTTTCTTCTTAAACAGGCATCTTTTCTAGGTTTTAGAACACCTTTCGTGTTTTATTTTTAAAATATCGTCAATTGAACACTTGTGCTTTTCAGCGCCACTATCCTTCTATCAAATCCGTTTCAGCAATTTTAAAGGTCGGCATTATGCCAGCACACTCCTCAAAATACATAAAACAACCCAAAAACAGCCCCTCTAAATCAAGCTCAGACGCTTCAAAATTTTTCTTTCCGACCAATCCCTCATTCTTTTAGCACCATTTTTTCATCTATTTTACATTTGTGCAATAAAAAAACCACTCTACCGAGTGGCTTTCATTTATTTGCCCAACGCGTCTTTGATGGCATCATCATCTGTTGCTACAATGAGGATATCACCTCTTCTGTATGTTTTCTTTCCTTCATTGATTGCAATATCCTCTTGCACTCTCAGTCAATATCTTCATCGTCCACTTCTTCCTCTTTATATCTTGTTCGCATATATGCTCCATAAGATCTTTCAGGATTTTCTTTGAACATAATATTCATCATGTTTTCCAATATAAAACTATCAAACACATCGCTATAATCCCAATCAAGCTTGTCATAGTACTCGTATAAGTCCAAAAGGTCACATTGTATGCATGCAAGCTTAAATGCTAATGCCCAGCCTGATGTGCCAATATTTGCAGAGAACAAACAATACAGCTGTTCTTTGTATGATTTCCACTTGCTCCAAGGCTTTATTGTTTCTACACCGAATATTTTGATAAATTCACCAAACATACTCTCATAAAAATATTGAGGTATATTACGCTCTTTTATATAAGCTTCCGCATTATTTACTTGCTGTGTCAAGTCCATTTCAACGGGCAAAAAATACTTGTCTTTCATAATTCTTTCTCCTTTGTCTATATTTCAAGTAAAATTGTATCCTCCCCCCATTTATTTGTCAATAAAAAATCCACTCTTTCGAGTGGACTTTTTATTGCTGTATGTTGATTATTTTGCGTCCTTGACACCTTGTTCTGTGCCGATGATGAGGATTGCGCCTTGTCTTTCGATTGTAACATTGAGGATGTTGTTTGCTTTTGCATCTTCCTCAGCTTTCTTTGCTTCGTCAGCTGATGCATACTTTGTAACTGCAACGATTTGAACGTCTGTAATTGAATTTGTTTTTGCTGCGCTTACTGCCCAAATAACGCCTTCTTCTTTGTCTTCGTCACTGAGGTCAACAACTTCAACTTTGTAGCCTGCCTTTTCAAGACGCTTTGCGTATGTGTCTGCATTACATGCAATGAGACAAACGCCGAGAACTGCCACGAGAGCGATGATTGCGATGATGCTAATAACTTTCTTGTTCATAGTATCCCTCCATGGATAATTTTTTGATATTTTCATTATATTTAATTAAAACTATAATGTCAACCCCCTTTCAAAATTTATCAAAAAAAGAATATCGAAGGGATTTTGCTCCAAACACCTTCAAAAACACCCTTTGTCACATTCATCATCAAAAAAATAAAGACCTAGAAGGTCTTTATGTCAATCCTTGTCTGGCTGTTGTCCGTCATGGGCAAGCCATTTGCATTCAGTCAGCGCCATATCGGTGAATACAGCCTTAAAGGATGAGTCCTCTGGGCTACAAGCATACACGCCAAAGTGTATGGTCCCAGCTCCATTAACGAGGTGGCAAATGCGCATTTGCTTAAAGATGACACCATTCTCGGAGCATTCCAGCTTGTAGTCATCATTTCTACGGCTCAATCTAAACCACATTTCTTTGATATTGGCTGGGATTTCAGTTGTTGCCCAGTCGGAGTATCCACCATTTGTTACAACACTACCAAGATGCTGAATTTGGTCATTCTCATATTCAATGGATGCTTTCAGCCAATTTTCGCTGTCTAGATACAGCACAACACCACACTGATCGAACCTATGATTACTTTCAAATCTAGTCTTGACCACAAAGGAAAAATACCTTTCATCAATCTCCATTTGCAACAATGGCGCATTGTCATTTCTAAAATGATAATACGTCCTTTGCCACAAGTCCGTATGTGGAGCAGTAATCATCTCAATCTTATCCTCAGCAATGGTGAATCCTGCTGGTTGTCTTGTCCATTTTAATCTGTTTATGTCAAATTCCATAGTTTAATCCTTATTTTTATACAGATAAATTGTTCTTTTGGCTAATTAAACGATTTTGCATTCAGAAGAAATTTGGTTGCATTATGATGTCCTACACCCTTAATTCTTCAATGATTACATCATCATTCATTAGCACATCATCAATCTAAACAGCTGGCGTCATCAGCCCTTGAAGCCACTTCAAATTCCTCAAACACCACCAGCATATCCTCGCTGAATTTAAGTCCAGCAGCTTTCAGCTCATTTGTTGTCATAATAGCATCAATTAAAAATCAATGCTTCTATGTTGAAATCTGCAAGACAATTATATATCAATTCATCTTTTTTTTTACAACAAATATGTTTCCAAATGGTAGTTGATGTGTTTTGACAGCCTCATTTGGCTTAAAAGTGTCACAAAGCATTGAGATCAAAGGAATGCTCACAATATTCTGTAAGCCGTCCAAGAGCCTCTAAACGCAAATAAACATAGGCATCATAAATATAATTCTCTTCCACTGTTATACAGCCAGCTCATATATCAGTCTATTTGTGTATCGCTTAGATCTATTGTATTACTTGCTTATATAGTGCCATAAGATATTTGTGAATTGCTTATGCATCGTTTTATTGATAACACGGCTCACTTATACATCATCTTAATTGATCATACGACCTGCTTATACAATGCTTAAATCAATTGTTCAGTTTGTTTATACAACAAAAAAACCACTCAATTCTGAGTGGTTTTTCTGTTTGGAAACCGGCATCGACTTATCCTCCCGGGCCGTGTCCAGCCAAGTACTTTTAGCGCAGGTGAGCTTAACTTCTGTGTTCGGTATGGGAACAGGTGGGACCTCACCGCTTCAAACACC